>NZ_JBEXUP010000082.1:0-41239 GCF_040614375.1 Nonomuraea sp. NPDC005983 | reverse complement strand
CGGCGACCAACGGCTCGCCTCCGAAAGTGGCTCGGGTCGGTCATCGTGGTGGTGCGCGAGGCTGCCCGCGCTCGGGCCCCGAGGGCCGGGGACTCTAAGGTTCGGCCGGGCGTTCTTGCAGGATCCAGCCGTTTCCGTCGAGATCGCTGAAGAACACGAACGAGTTCCACGGGCCGCCCTTACCCTCGACCTGGCCGCCGTCCTTCTCGTAGTGCTGGATCGCGCTGACGGCGACGCCGCGCCCGGCCAGCTCCGCCCGCGCCGCCTCGATGTCGGGCACCACCAGGTGCACGCCCTGCACGGACCCGGGAGGCGTGCCGGCCGCCCCCAGCACGATCGAGCAGGCGGACCCGGACGGGGTCAGCTGCACGATCCGGGTGTCGGCGCTGACCTGGGTGTCGTGGTCCACCACGAACCCGACCTGTTCGCCGTAGAACTGCTTCGCCTTCTCCACGTCCGACACGGGAATGGGGATCACCTCGATCTTCCAGTCCATGATTCGCTTCCCTTCGCTCCGATACGGCTGTCTCTATGAGTAGCGTCGTCTGTCGGCACCCCGGATCGACACAGAAAGCAGGAATGTCGGGGGCATCGCGAGAGACATTCCGCCAGTGCCGCCGTAGTTGACCCAGAGTAAGGCTGTTCTGACTGTCGGTGGCCACGTTCCGTGACTCGGGTCCGATCGGGGAGGAGTCCGGCCTGGCACGTCGCTCCACGGTTTCGTGCGCCGCCAGGAGTCGCCGCCCTACGTGTGAGCGGAGGTTTCAGCATCTGCCGGAAACGATTACAGCATGTCCGAAAGTTCGGATAGCTGGATAATTTGCCCGATTCTTGCGACTTTGATCTCGACCGTTGCGCCGTAATTCGGAAGACCGGATTATCGTGATCATCAACATCTCGGCTGAAAGGCCGGAGAGGAGAGATCATGATCGGTCTCGTCGATCGTCTGCTGGCACGGGTCGCGCACAAGGCGACCGTGGAGGCGGGCTGCAGCAACGTCTACTACTGCTCTGGTGGTATTAAGTACCTCCGCCAGTGCTGCCTGGACCAGGGTTGCCAGACGGTCAAGGTCGGCAGGTGCTAACGCAGTCGATCTAGCATCCGGCGGGCGGTGGGCTGCCACCGCCCGCCGGCGGTGGAGGTAAACGGATGGACTACGTGCGGATCGGATGCGCCTGCCTGGCGGGCCTGGTCTTCGCGGTCACGGCGGTGTCGAAACTGCGAGACTTCGACGGATTCGCCCAGTCGCTTCCCGCGCTCGTCCCTGTGCCACGCCGAGCCCGCAGGCCGCTGGCGGCGCTGGTGGTGGCGCTGGAGGCGCTGGTCCCGATCCTGGTCGCGGTGCCGGCGGCCACGCCGTACGGGCTCGCGCTCGCCGGCGGGTTGCTGGTCGCGTTCACAGCGGCGATCGCCGTCGCGCTGGGACGTGGACAGCATGCTCCGTGCCGCTGCTTCGGCGTGTCCGCCGCGCCTCTGGGCGCCCGTCACCTTGTCCGCAACAGCCTGCTGATCGCCGCCGCCTCGCTCGGCGCGCTCCTACCGGACGGCTCGCCGGCGCTCGCCGGGACGGCCTTGGCGCTGGGCGCGGGCCTGATCGGGGCGATTCTGATCGTCTCTTTCGACGACATCGTCGATCTCTTCGCGAGGAACACCTGATGCCTTACCTGACCGCCGCGGTCGTGATCATCGGCTTGCTGTGCGTGTTCAACCTGCTGCTCACCCTCGCCCTCATCCGCCGGATGAGACAGACGGGCGCAGGCACCGCCCCGTCCGCCGGTCCCCCCATGGCGTTGAGCGCCGGCTCGCCCGTCGGCGAGTTCACCGCCGAGACCGTCAACGGTGAGACGATCTCCCACGACACGGTCACCGGTCTGGTCGGGTTCTTCTCTGCGGGGTGCGAACCCTGCCACAAGCTGCTCCCCCGCTTCGCCGAGCACGCCCGCACCCTCGGACGGGAGAACGTGCTGGCGGTGGTCGCAGGGGATGACCCGGAGGCGGTCACCGCGCTCGAACCGGTGGCCCGCGTGATCGTGGAGGACTACGACGGCCCGGTGGCCGGCGCGTTCCAGAACACCTGGACCCCGGCGCTCTACCTGCTCGGTTCCGATCACCGCGTCGTCGCCGCAGGCGGGCGCCTGGAGGACCTCTCCGTCGCGTCGCCGGCATGAGCGCCCCCGGGACGATCCGGCAGGGCGGGGTACGGGAGCTGGCCTCGGCCGCCGCGGCGGCCCTCTCGCTGACCTGGCGGTCGGCGCCGGGAGGGGTGGCCGGCCACGTCGTCGTGACGGTCGCAGAGGCTACGGCCCCTGTCGCCACCGCGTGGCTGACCAAATCCGTCCTCGACCGGTTGGCCTCGCCTGACGGCGCGGTCGCCGGGATCGCCCTCGGGCTGGCCGCGGCGGGTCTGGCCGCCGCGGCGCTGCCGGGGGTCGGCCGCTACCTGCGCGCAGAGACCGGGCGCCGCGCCGGAGCAGAGGCGACCGACAGGCTGTTCGCGGCGGCCGAGCGGCAGGTCGGTCTCCGGCGTTTCGAGGATCCGGTCTTCCTCGACCGCTTACGGCTGGCTCAGGAGGGGGCAGGGACCACCGGCGACCTCGTCAACGGCGTCTGCGGCGGCCTGCACGGCATCCTGGCACTCGCCGGATTCGTGGGCTCGCTGCTCATCCTCAGCCCCGCCATGACGGCGATCGTGCTGCTGGCAGCCGTCCCGGCGCTCGTCGCCGAACTGCTGCTCTCGCGGCGACGGGCCGCCATGCAGTGGGACACCGAACAGATCCACCGCCGCGAGTTCTTCTACAGCCGGCTGCTCACCGGCGTCCAGGCCGCCACAGAGATCCGGCTGTTCGGCATCGGCGCGTTCCTGCGCGCCCGGATGATGGCCGAGCGACGCGAATCGAACGCCGCAGAG
Source organism: Nonomuraea sp. NPDC005983 (assembly GCF_040614375.1). NCBI lineage: Bacteria > Bacillati > Actinomycetota > Actinomycetes > Streptosporangiales > Streptosporangiaceae > Nonomuraea > Nonomuraea sp. NPDC005983. The sequence continues at coordinate 38,331 of NZ_JBEXUP010000082.1, read as the reverse complement.
ACCCGGATGGACCGCCGCGAACTGGCCACCCAAGGCGGCCTCACCGTGCTGAGCGCGGTGGTCGCCGGCGCCGGGCTGTGGTGGGCGATCATGGTCGCCCGCCAGGGCTCGCTCAGCGTCGGCGACGTCGCCATGTTCGTCGCGGCCGTCGGCGGCGTGCAGGCCGCGCTGGACACGCTCATCTCCTCGATCGCATCCGCCCACCAGCGACTGCTCGCCTTCGCGCACTACGTCGCGGTGATCAGGGCCGAACCGGACCTGCCGAGCGCCGACGAGGGCACGGCACCCGCCCTGCGCCGGGGCATCGAGCTGCAGGACGTCTGGTTCCGCTACAGCGACGAGCACCCCTGGGTACTACGCGGGGTCGATCTGACGGTTCCGCACGGCCGATCGGTGGCCCTCGTGGGGCTGAACGGCGCGGGCAAGAGCACCCTCATCAGGCTGCTGTGCAGGATGTACGACCCGACGCGCGGCCGGATTCTGTGGGACGGCGTGGACCTGCGGGACATCCCTCCCGCCGCGCTGCGCGAGCGGATCAGCGCCGTATTCCAGGACCATATGAACTACGACATGTCCGCCGCCGAGAACATCGGACTCGGCGACCTGCCCGCTCTGGGCGACCTGGCCCGCATCAGGGAGGCGGCCGTCCGCGCCGGCGTGCACGAGACGCTCTCGGGGCTTCCCCGCGGGTACGACACACTGCTCACCCGCATCTTCTTCTCCGAGGCCGACAAGGGGGACGCAGAGACGGGAGTGGTGCTGTCCGGCGGGCAGTGGCAGCGCCTCGCGCTGGCCAGGGCCCTCGTCCGCGACGGCAGGGACCTGATGATCCTCGACGAGCCGAGCTCCGGCCTGGATCCGGAGGCCGAGCACGAGGTCCACACCCGCATCCGGGAGCACCGGGCGGGCCGTACGAGCCTGCTCATCTCCCACAGGCTCAGCGCCGTACGGGACGCCGACCTCATCGCCGTGCTGCACGAGGGGCGGATCGCCGAGCAGGGACCCCACGAGGCGCTGCTCGCGGCGGACGGTCACTATGCCCGCCTCTTCCGGCTCCAGGCCGCCGGATACCAGGAGGTCCGGTGAAGCGGGGCAAGCTGCTGCTCCCGGTGTACGGCGCGCTGGCGCTGGGAGCCTCGCTGTGGTGGATTCGCCGGAACTACCTGGTCGCCACCGTTGAGGGCCCCAGCATGGAGCCCACGTTCCACTCCGGCGACAGGCTGCTCGTCCGCAGGGCGAAGCGGGTCCGCACCGGCCAGATCGTGGTCGTCCGGATTCCCGACCCGCCCATGCTGTACGAGCCGCCACCGGGCCTCGAACCGGGCACCGAGGCGGGCACCGAACCGGGCACCAAGGCGGAGCTGCCGGAAAGGGACCATCTCGGCTGGCGGCTGCTCGTCAAGCGGGTGGCCGCGGCGCCCGGCGACCCCGTGCCGACAGAGCGCTTCCCGGCGCTGCGCGACGTCCTGGAGACCGTCGTGCCTCCGCGTGCTCTCGTCGTGCTGGGCGACAACCCGGACACCAGCTGGGACTCCCGGGCCTTCGGCTTCGTGCGGAGCGACCAGCTCGTCGGCGTCATGGTGCGCCGCCTGCCACCGTCGGCGTCGGTTCGTCGCAGCCCTGATCATCCGGCCCGCACCTGATCCGCGAGGGCCCGGGCGATCAGGAGGCCGTCAGGGCGGCGGCCCTGGCCCGCGTGGTCCTGGTGACCCCGTTCGCGGTCTCGGGCGCGCCGGTCACGGTCAGGTTCGCCACCCTGGCGTCCGACGGCCGTTGGGAGTCTCAGGGTTGGTAGGCGCCCGCGTCGGGGGTCGCGGGAACGGGGTCACCGCCGAACCACCCGGCGCTGAGCCGCGTTCCCCTCCCCCGGGCCGGGGAGGCGGGACGCAGGTGCAGGTCGGTGCGCGAGACGAACTTCGGGTCGGCCTTGACGGAGCCGGGGCCGAGCTTGAAGTGCGCGGTGCGGCTCTGGTAGACGCTGGACCCCTCGTCGGCCCCCTTGCCGTCCTCGTAGCCCGCGTCGCCGCCGACCTTGATGACGTTGTTGCGCAGCTTGAGGATCGCCGGGGAGCAGCCCGCGTGGCAGGACCAGCCGAGCGTGTCGCGGCCCGGCAGGTAGACGGAGTTGTTCACGGCGACCGTCCCCTTGACCGGGCCGACGACGTGCCGGGGCCCCCGGGTGATGAGGAAGGAGCCGCGGTTGAGCGAGGAGGTCACGACGTTGAACGCGAACACGTTGCCGGTGGCGCTCTCGCCGGCCCGGGCGCCGAGTTCGGTGAAGGTCTCGTTGTCGCGGGCGACGTTGTGCGTGATCCGGTTGCGGTCGCCGTTGAAGATCTCGACCGCGGCCCCGTCGACGCCGTAGTCGTAGCTGCGGGCGTGGCTGCCGGTGATGGTGTTGCCGGTGACGAGGTTGTCGTCGCCGTGCAGCAGGATGCCGAACGCGCCCGAGTCGTTGTCGCCTCCCTCGTCGTTGACGCTCATCCGGTTGTTGGCGGTCAGCCTGCTGTCGCGGATGGTGTTGCGGGAGCCCGACGGGGTGACCCACGCTCCGGCGACGTTCCCGTCGGCCTGGACGCCGACGAGTTCGTTGCCGTCGCCGTCGATCTCGAACCCGGCCCACTGGCAGCGGGAGGCGCGCAGCCCGCTGATGCGCCAGTGGTCGCCCTTGACGACGACGCAGTTGCCCGAGTCGCCGCTGATCGTGGCCAGCGGCCCGGTTCCGTACGGCTGGATGACGATGGGTTTGGACGCGGTGCCGTCGGCGGTGAGGGTGAGCGTGCCGGTGAAGCGGCTGCCCCGTTTGAAGCTGACCGCGTCACCCGGCTTCAGGTTGGCGCCGCTGACCTTCTCGAGCGACTTCCACGGCTTGGTGGCGCTGGTGCCCGCCGCCGCGTCGTCCCCCGACCTGGAGTCGACGTAGTAGGTGGTGCCCCCGAGGGCGGAGGCGGGGGCGGCGGGCAGGAGCCCGGCCATCACGGCGACGGAGAACAACCACATGCGAACGCACCACTGTCTGGTCGGGCCCCGAACCGGTGAGGCGCCAACGGTAGCGTGTCAGCGCGCGAGACGGAAGATCCGCAGCGAAGGTCCGTCGCCCGGCAGCACGTCCCCGTCGGAGGCGTTGTAGACGCCTTCTGCGCGGGCGCCGATGGGCAGCGGCGCACCGGGCGCCCGCCGCGCGCACACCAGCAGCGTCTCCTCGGCGCTCTCGCGGGCGAACACCAGGCAGTCGGCGTCGGCGTGCAGCCAGCGCAGGCCGCCGTGGCGCAGCGCGGGCTCGGCGCGGCGCAGGCCGAACAGCTCCCGGTAGGCCGCCAGCGTCGTCAGGTCCTGGTCGCCGGGGCGCTTCCACGGCATCGGGGTGCGGGAGTGCTCGCCGTTGACCCCCGTCAGGCCGAACTCGCTGCCCGCGAACACCATCGGCGTGCCGGGCAGGGTGGCCTGCAGGCCGAGCGCGACGAGGTGGCGTTCGCGCGAGCCCGTCACGGTGCGGACGCGCGGCGAGTCGTGGGAGTCGAGGAGCTGCCAGGAGTGGGTCAGCGAGCGCCACGACATGTGCGAGCCGAACGCGCGGAAGGTGGCCAGCGTGTCGAGCCCGTCTTTGGACGGCACGCCGCCCGGCACCCCGAGGAAGTGCTCCAGGTCCAGGTCGGGGCCGCGCAGCCAGGACCAGACCGGGCGGGTGAAGCCGCCGTAGTTCATCGTGCCGTGCCAGCCGTCGCCGTCGAGGTCGAGCGAGGCGTCGTGGTTGTGCTCCGCGATGAACGCGGCCTGCTCCGGCAGGGCGCGCCGGAGCAGGGCGGCGACCTCGTGGTTGTAGTCGTCGGCGCCGCGCCTGCCGGTCATGTTGGCGACGTCCACGCGCCAGCCGTCGAGCGGGCCGAGCCACCGGTTCAGCACGGCGGGCACGCGCTCGCGCACCAGGTCGCTGCCCCAGTTGAACTTGGGCAGCGTCTTGACCCCCCACCACGACTCGTAGTCGCCGGTGTCGGGGTCGAAGTAGAACATCTCCCGTTCCGGCGCGTGCACGTCGGAGACGGCGGCGGTGAACCATTCGTGGCTGTCGCCGCAGTGGTTGGAGGTGATGTCGCCGAGCAGCCGCATGCCGCGCTCGTGCAGCGCGCCGGACAACCGGTGCAGCGCCTCGTCGCCCCCGAGCAGCGGGTCGACCCGGTCGAAGCTTGCGGCGTCGTAGCGGTGGTTGGAGCGGGCGGGGAAGATCGGGGTGAGGTAGACGGTGTCGGCGCCGAGCGCCTGGACGTGGTCGAGGTGCTGGACGATGCCGTCGAGGTCGCCGCCGTAGAACTGCTCGGCGGTGCCGGGGCCGCTGGGGATGACCGGGTCGCGGTCCCAGTCGCGCGGCAGCGCCCAGCCGGGCAGCTCGCGCATGGGCCCGGAGCGGGCGAAGCGGTCGGGGAAGATCTGGTAGACGATCGCGTCGGACATCCAGGCAGGGGGCGCCTGGTGGGTGACCAGGCGGAAGTCGCTCGCGTCCGGCACGTCGTGGGTGACGGTCCCCGCCGCGGTCAGCCACGACGTGCCCCGGGAGGTGCGCAGCAGGAACCGGTAGCGGGTGACCGGGTTGACGGCGACGATCTCGGCCTGCCACCAGACGTCCGTCTCGCCGTACCCGCTGACCTGCCGCGACACCGGCGAGGCCGCCACGTAGCGGGGCTCGCCGTCGTGGACGGCCCGGACGTGCACCTCGGTGACGCCGGCGGCGCGGGGCGCCCGCATCCAGACCGTCACCCGCGAGCCGGGCGACGGGGTCTGGGTGGAGACGTAGAGAGGAGAGCCGTCGTGGTGCGGCTCGTCGGCGTAACGCAAATGACCTATCCCTTGACAGCTCCGGCGGTGAGCCCGGAGACGATGTACTTCTGCAACCACAGGAACACGCTCACCGTGGGTACCGCGGTGAGCAGGGTGGCCGCGGCGAACATGCCGAAGTTGGCGTTGCGCTGATCCCCCGCGATCATGCCGTACATACCCACGGCGAGCGTCTTGCTCCCGGAGTCGCGCAGGAACACGCTGGCCATGATGAACTCGCTCATGGTGCCGATGAACGCCAGCAGCGCGGTGACCGCGAGGATGGGCGTGACCAGCGGCATGATGATCCGCCAGAAGATCTGCGCGTGCGTGGCGCCGTCGACGGTGGCGGCCTCGTCCAGCTCCTTCGGGACGGTGTCGAGGAAGCCCTTCATCAGCCAGGTGTTCACGCCGAGCGCGCCGCCCAGGTAGAGCAGCATGAGCCCCCACACGGTGTCGAAGCCGAAGGCGGGGTACAGCTCTGTCACCCTGGTGAAGATCATGAAGATCGTCACGACGGCGAGGAACTGCGGGAACATCTGGATCAGCAGCAGCGCGAGCAGCCCGACCCGGCGCCCGCGGAAGCGCATCCGGCTGAAGGCGTAGGCCGCGCACATCGACAGCAGCAGGCTGGCGAACGACGCGGTCAGCGCGATGAACACGGAGTTGAAGAACCAGCGGGCGAACGGGTAGGTGTCGGAGGTGAACAGCTTGCCGAAGTTGTTCAGGCTCGCCCCGGTGGGCAGCAGGTCGGTGGAGGCCAGGGTGCCCAGCGGGTTGATCGCCGCGGAGAGCACGAACAGGATCGGGATCACCGCGAACGCGCACACGACGAGCACGAAGGCGTGCCTCAGCGCGAGCTTCATGCGTACACCTCCTCCTGCTTGCGGGTCCGCCTGAACGCCACCGCGGAGATGACGGCCACGATCGCGAAGATGAACACCGAGATCGCCGCGGCGAAGCCGAACTGCGCGCCGCCGGTGCCGAACGCCAGCCGGAACGTGTAGGTGATCAGCAGGTCGGTGGCGCCCACCTGCGTGCTCTCAGGGGGGAACGGGCCGCCCTCGGTGGTGAGGCCGATCGCGTTGAAGTTGTTGAAGTTGTACGCGAACGACGAGATCAGCAGCGGTGTCAGCGCCACCAGCAGCAGCGGCAGCGTCACCTTGCGGAACCCGGCCATCGGCGAGGCCCCGTCGATGGCGGCGGCCTCGGTCAGCTCGCGCGGGATCGCCTGCAACGCGCCGGTGGTCACCAGGAACATGTAGGGGAAGCCGAGCCAGAGGTTCACCAGGAGCACCGCCAGCCGGGCGGTCGTCGGCTGGCCCATCCAGTCGACGTCCAGGCCGAACAGCGAGTTGATCAGCCCGAAGTCGCGGTTGAACATGTCACGCCAGACCAGCAGCATCGCGAACGCGGGCATCGCGTAGGGCAGGATCAGCACGATCCGGTAGATCCGCGTCCCCTTCATGCGGGGGTGGTGCAGCGCCAGCGCGACCGCCATGCCGAGCGCGAACGTGCTCGCGACGGACACCAGCGCGAACACCACGTTCCACCCGAGCACCCCCAAGAAGTATCCGGAGATGGTGGGGTCGGTCAGCGTCCGGGTGAAGTTCTCGAACCCCACGTTGACCTGCCAGCCCTGCGCCAGCCGCGCGCCCTGGGCGTTGACGAAGTAGCCCTGCCCCTCGTCGGCGGTCCACCTGTCGCCCTCGCCCTGGACGCAGTCGCATCCGGCGTCGTAGACGAGCGTCGCCCGGCCCTCGACGGCGCGGCTCAGCCCGTTGGCCTTGATCAGCCCGCCGGAGGTGGGGACGGCCAGCGCCGAGATCTGCTGCGCCCTGGCCGCCGCCTCGGGCGCGGTGAGCACGGTGAACCCGGGCGCCCGCAGCACCTTGCCCGTGACGCCGACCTGGGCCCCGGCCAGCGGTGACAGCCCCTGTTCCGTGCCGACCCCGGCCTGCTTGGTCTTCGGGTCGACGAGCAGGAAGACCAGCTCGCCGTCCTTCAGCGCGGCCGTCAGGTTGTACTCGGGCGAGCCGGGCGCCTGCCGCACCGAGCCCGTCTCGATGGCCGTGATGGCCGCCTGCTTGTCGCCGCGGTGGCCGTCGCCGAAGTTGGTGAACGCCGTGCTCACCGTGTACAGGACGGGGAACACCTGGAACGCCAGCAGGAAGACGGTGCCGGGAACCAGGTACTTGGCGGGGATGAAACGGCGGGTCAGGTAGAGGTAGGCGATGAGCGCGGTGGCGGCGCACAGCAGCGCGAGGGCCGGCCACGATCCGGCCGCGACCAGCGGCGGCACGGCGTAGAGCAGGATCGCGGCGGCCACGGCCAGTACCGCGATCCTGCTCACCAGATAGCTCGTGGTGACCTGCCGGCTCCGCCGTGGAGGGCTTTCGGCCTCCGCGGCCTCGCGGACGTCCAGAGCCATGACGTCAGTTCTTGAGCGAGCTGTCGATGGCCTTCTGCGCGGCCTGCGCGGCCTTGGCCGGGTCGCCGCCCTTGACCACGGCCTCCTCGGCGATGCCGAACGGCTCCCAGACGGCCTGCATCTCGGGGATCGCGGGCATCGGGAAGCCGGACTTGCCCGCGTCCATGAACTTGCCCGCGTCGGCGTCGGTGGCCTTGACCGCGTCGAGGGCGACGGTCAGCGCCGGGGGACGCGGGTCGGCGGCGTAGAGCGCCTTGGCGACGTCGGCGTTGGTCACGTAGTTGGTGACGAACTCCTGGGCGAGGGTCTTGCTCTTGCCCTTGGACGCCACGAAGAACGACTGCACGCCGACGAACGGGGTGGCGGGCTTGCCGTCCTTGAACGACGGGACGGGCGTGACGTCGTAGCTGAAGCCGCCCTTCTTCACATCGCCCATCGCCCACGGGCCGGAGATCAGGAAGGCGCACTTGCCGCCCGCGAAGTTGGCGATGTAGTTCTCGTTGGTGATGGACGTCTTCAGCGCGCCGTCACCCTTCTCCCCCAGGTCCTTCAGCTTGCCGAACGCCTTGACCGACTCGTCGGAGCCGAGCAGCACCTTCTTCGGGTCGGGGTCGCCGGTCGCGGTGGCGCCGAACAGCGAGCCGCCGCCGGCGGCGAAGATCGGGTAGACGTGGAAGGCGTCGCCCTTCTGCCCGACGGGCAGGCAGAGCACCTCCTTGACCTTGCCCGCGGCCTTGAGCTCCTTGCCCTTCTTGACCAGGTCCTCCAGGGTCGCGGGGGCGTCGGGCGCGAGCTCGGTGTTGCGGATCAGCGCGATGTTCTCGACCGCGTACGGCGCGCCGTACACCTGGCCGTTGAAGGTGACCGCCTTGATGGCGATCTCGGAGAACCCGGCCTTCTGCTCGTCGGTGAGGTTGACGGGGTCGATGGCGCCGTTCTGCACCAGGTTGCCGATCCAGTCGTGCGCGCCGATCATGACGTCCGGGCCGCTGCCCTGCTGGGAGGCGGTGAGGAAGGTCGCCTGGTTGTCCTTGCTGATCTCCTTCACCTCGACGGTCACGCCGTTCTCGGTGCCGAACTGCTCGGCGAAGGGCTTGAGCGCCTTGACCCGGTTGGGGTCGGCCCAGATCACGAGCTTGCCGCTGCCCTTGTCGGCGGCGGGGGCGGACGCGGACCCGCTGGGGGCCGCCGAGGGGGTGGCGGGTTCGGAACCGCCACAGCCCGCGGCGGCGAACGCCAGGGTCGCTGCGGCGGCCACGCCCAGAGCTCGCATGCGCATGGGACCTCCTGAGGTCACGGAGGGAGCGGCGGCACGTCCACGCGCGGCCGCTCGAGAAGCCGTTATCGGCCGCTTTCGCGGCTTACGTCTCCGGGACGCTAGCGTTTCTTTGCAAGAATTGGAAGAACTTGCGCAAGAGCGTTACCTGATCCAGACCCTCCGGGTACGCCCTTGACCTCGTGAACCCGGTGACATCCCGGCTCATGGGCCGAACTGAAACTTTCCGCAACTTACACTTGACCATCCCCGAGCGGTCGCGCGATCCTGCACGGGACATCAGTGCACATCCCCGGAAAGGACCCCCATGCTCGGCAACGACGACTGGTGGCGGGACGCCGTCGTGTACCAGGTCTATCCCCGCAGCTTCGCGGACGCGAACGGCGACGGCATGGGCGACCTGCCCGGTGTGCGCAGCCGCCTGGGATACCTGAGCGAGCTGGGCGTCGACGCGATCTGGCTGAGCCCCTTCTACACCTCCCCGATGGCCGACGGCGGCTACGACGTGTCCGACTACCGCGACGTCGACCCGATGTTCGGCAACCTCGCCGACTTCGACGCGCTGATCGAGGACGCGCACGCGCTGGGCATCAGGGTGATCGTGGATGTGGTGCCGAACCACTCCTCCGACCGCCACCCCTGGTTCCAGGCCGGGCTGCGCGACCGCTACATCTTCCGCGACCGGCCCAACGACTGGGAGTCCATCTTCGGCGGCTCCGCCTGGACCCAGGTGGCCGACGGCCAGTGGTACCTGCACCTGTTCGCGCCCGAGCAGCCCGACCTGAACTGGGACCACCCCGAGGTCCGCGCCGAGTTCCGCGACATCCTGCGGTTCTGGCTGGACCGGGGCGTCGACGGGTTCCGCATCGACGTGGCGCACGGCATGGTCAAGGCCGCCGGGCTGCCGGACGTCGGCCCGAAGGAGGGCCGCCAGGCGGAGATGCTGGGCGACGAGCAGCTGCCGTACTTCGACCAGGACGGCGTGCACGACATCTACCGCGAGTGGCGGCCGATCCTCGACTCCTACCCGGGCGGCCGGATGGCGGTGGCCGAGGCGTGGGTGTCGTCGGCCGAGCGGCTGGCCCGCTACATCGGGCCCGACGAGCTGCACCAGGCGTTCAACTTCGAGTTCATGATGGCGGACTTCCACGCCAAGTCGTTCCGGGCCGTGATCGAGAAGTCGCTGGCGGAGGCGGAGCTGGTCGGCGCCCCGACCACCTGGGTGCTGTCGAACCACGACAAGCCCCGCCACGTCACCCGGCACGGCGGCCTGGCCCGCGCGCGGGCGGCCACCCTGCTCATGCTCTCCCTGCCCGGCTCCGCCTACCTCTACAACGGCGAGGAGCTCGGCCTGCCGGAGGTCCTCGACCTGCCCGACGAGCTGCGCCAGGACCCTGCGTTCCGGCGGATCGGCGAGAGCCGCGACGGCTGCCGCGTCCCGATCCCGTGGACCAGCGCGCCCGGCTGCGGCTGGCAGGACCCGTGGCTGCCGATCCCCGGCTCATGGGCGGAGCTGTCGGCCGAGGCGCAGCAGGACGACCCCGGCTCGACGCTGAACCTCTACCGGGCCGCGCTCGCGGCCCGCAGGTCCCACCCGGCGCTCGGCGGCGGAGCGCTCACCTGGCTGGACTCCCCCGGCGACGTCCTGGCGCTCGAACGCTCCTCGGGCGACGGCGACACGCTGGCCGTGGTGCTGAACGCCGGCGACGAGCCCGTCACCCTGGGCGAGCTGGGCCTGTCGGGCGAGGTGCTGCTGTCGAGCGGCCCCCTGCCCGAGGACGGCTCGGTCCCGCCCGACACCGCGATCTGGCTCCAGCCGCGCTGACGCGCCGGCGTGCCGGCGTGCTGGCGCGCTGGCGTGCTGGCGTGCTGGCGTGCTGACGGCGGCCTGAGCGCGCGACCATCCCGGGCGCCGGTAGGCCCTTCGCGGGAGGGCTCACCGGCGCTGTCGCCTTTGGAACAAACTTTCCTTTCAGCCGACTTTTGGCGGCTATCGCGGTTAGTAGCCTTCGGTGCGTGGTACGCCTGTGGGCGAAGTCCCTTCGCGGCCGCGTCACGCTCATCGCCACGATCGTCGCCGTCCTCGTGCTGATCCCTGCGGGGATCGGCGGTGTCGTCGTGTCCAGATCCATCATCACGAACAACGTCTGGAAGAGCACCTCGCACACCGCCACCCAGGTGGTGGCCGAGGCCCGCAACGGGCAGCTGCCGCTCGGCTCCGCGATCCCGGTGCCCGACCCCGACGTCGACCTGATCCAGATCGTCGCGCCCGACGGCCAGGTCCTCGCCGCCAGCGACGCGGCGCGCAACCTGCCGCGGCTCAGCGACGTCCAGCCGCCGCCGGACAACCCGATGAGCAACACCACGAACTGCCTGCCCACCGAGTGCGTCCATCTGACGGCCGCCAGGATGACCTCCGCGGGCGACTCCTCCACCGTCTACGCGGGTTTCAGCACGCCGGCCGTGCTCTCCACCCGGGTGCTGGAAGTGGTGGTGTTCTCACAGATCGCGGTGCTGATCGCGCTGGCGGCCTGGGCGACGTGGCTGGTCACCGGGCGGGCGCTGCGGCCCGTCGCGGAGATGCGCAGCGAGCTGGACGAGATCACCGCCAGCGATCTGAGCCGCCGCGTGACCCAGCCCCAAGGCGCGGACGAGGTCGCCGAGCTCGCCAGGTCGATCAACGGCACCCTGGCCAGGCTGGAGCTTTCGACCCGGCAGCAGCGCCAGTTCGCCTCCGACGCCTCGCACGAACTGCGCACCCCGATCGCCGGGCTGCGCGCCCAACTGGAGAGCGCCCAGCTCTACCCGCACGACACCGACCTCGACGCCCTGGTGAAGAGCGCGCTGCGCGACACCGACCGGCTGGAGGCGATCATCACCGACCTGCTCCTGCTGGCCAGGATCGGCTCGGGGATGGACGCGGTCAAGGAGCGCGTCGAGTTGTCGGATCTGGTCAGGGAGGAGCTGAGCGTCCGCTCCGACAGACTGCCCGTGCGGGTGCAGGCACAGGACGACGTGGCGGTCTGCGGGATCCGGCTGCAGCTCGCCAGGGTGCTGACGAACCTGCTGGACAACGCCCAGCGGCACGCGGAGAGCTACGTCATGATCGTGGTGGCGCGGGAGGGCGACGACGCCGTCCTGGCGGTGGAGAATGACGGGGTGGAGATCGCGGAGAGCGACCGCGAGCACATCTTCGAGCGCTTCACCCGCCTGGACGCGGCGCGCAGCCGCGACCTGGGCGGCACCGGCCTGGGCCTGGCCATCGCGCGGGACGTGGCGCTGGCGCACCGCGGGAGCGTCGAGGTGGACGACTTCGAGGGCGGGGCGCGATTCGTGCTGAGAATTCCGGCCGTTTGACCCGCAAGACGGCGAAATCGGGAATCATGGGGCCCATGACCGAGCAGGCTCCCAGTGGTGTGGACCCTCACGTTCCGAACGCCGCGCGCATGTACGACTACTTTCTCGGCGGCAAGGACAACTTCCGCGCTGACAGGGAGCTCGCTGAACGGGTGCTGAGCGTGCTGCCCGAGACGCGCGACGGCACCAGGCAGAACCGCGCGCTGATCGGCCGGTTCGTGGAGTACCTGTGCCGGCAGGGCATCACGCAGTTCCTCGACCTGGGGTCCGGGCTTCCCGCGCAGGAGAACGTGCACGAGGTGGCCCACCGTTTCACGCCCGACGCCAAGGTGGTGTACGTCGACAACGACCCGGTGGTCTGCGCCCACGGCCGGGCGATGCTCGCCAGCCCCGAGCGGGTGGCGATGGTGGAGGGCGACGTCCGCAGGCCGGACGAGATCCTCGCCGACCCGGACGTGCGCGGGCTGCTCGACTTCGACCGGCCGGTCGCGGTGCTGATGATGTTCCTGCTGCACCTGATCCCCGACGAGGAGCGGCCCGGCCAGTTCGTCGCCGCCTACCGCGACGCCCTGGCACCGGGCAGCTACCTGGCGATCTCGCATGTCGGCAGCGACGTCCTGCCTGAGCGCATCGCCCCGATCGTGCAGTACTACCGCCAGGCCAACTCGCCGTTCTGCCCCAGGCCCGGCAGGGAGATCGAAGCCTTCTTCGGCGACTTCGAGCTGATCCCGCCGGGCCTGGCGAACGGCAGAGGGCCGGAGGTGGTGTGGCCGTTCACCGACCCCGACGCGGTCGTCTTCCTCGACGCCGAGCTCGCCCGCCTGGGTTACGCGGGCATCGGCCGCAAGCCCTGACGCCCGCCCGCTAGGCCGGAGCCAGTTCCTTCTCGGTTCCCGGGGCGGGCGGCTCCGCCTCCTCGGGCTCGTCGAGCAGCGTGGCCTCGTCGAACGGCACGCGTCCCGCCAGCACCTCGGCGGCCCGCTCGCGGTCGAAGTCGCCCGTCCACTTGCCGATGAGGATGGTGGCGACCGCGTTGCCCGCGAAGTTGGTCAGCGCCCTGGCCTCGGACATGAACCGGTCGATGCCGACGATCAATCCGACGCCGTCGACCAGTTCCGGCCGGTGTGACTGCAGCCCGGCCGCCAGCGTGGCGAGGCCGGCGCCGCTCACGCCCGCCGCGCCCTTCGAGGCGATCATCATGAACAGCAGGAGCGTCACCTGCTCGCCGACCTGGAGCGGCGCCCCGGTGGCCGAGGCGACGAAGAGCGTCGCCATGGTCAGGTAGATGGCGGTGCCGTCGAGGTTGAAGGAGTAGCCGGTGGGCACCGTGATGCCCGCCACGGTGCGGCTGACGCCCAGGTGCTCCATCTTGGCGATCAGCCGGGGCAGCGCCGTCTCCGACGACGACGTCGACAGGATCAGCAGGAACTCGCGGCCGAGGTAGCGCAGCAGCGACCAGAGGTTGATCCGGGCGAACACCCACAGGACCGTGCCGAGCACCACGCCGACGAAGAGCAGGCAGGTGAGGTAGAAGGCGCCCATGATGATGCCCAGGCTCTTGAGCGCCTCCAGGCCGGTGGCGCCGACGAGGGCGGCGATCGCGCCGAACGCGCCGACGGGTGCCGCCCACATGACCATCGACAGGATGCGGAACACGAGCCGTTGGATGTGCTCGACGCCGCGCAGGATGGGCTCGCCCTTGGCGCCCATGGCCTGCACGGCGAACCCGGTGAGCAGCGCCACCAGCAGCGTCTGCAGCACCTGCGACGAGGTGAAGGCCGAGACCAGGGTGGCCGGAATGATGCCGAGGACGAAGTCCACCAGGCTGCTCTCGCCGCCCTTGGCGGCCTCCGCCTCGGCGGCCTGCTTGCCCGCGTCGGTCAGGTGCAGGCCGGCTCCCGGGTCGATCAGGTTGCCGACCAGCAGGCCGATGAGCAGCGCGAACGTCGACATGACGATGAAGTAGCCGAGAGCCAGCCCGCCGACCTTGCCGACCTTGGCGGCCTTGTTCACCGAGCCGATACCGAGCACGATCGTGCAGAAGATGATCGGGCTGATCACCATCTTGATCAGCGCGACGAAGCCGGTGCCGATGGGTTTGAGTTCCTTGCCCACGTCCGGCCAGAGGTATCCGACGAGGATCCCGAGCACGACCGCCACGATGACGGCCAGGTAGAGGTAACGGGTGCGATCACGCATGGGGGGCACTCTCCGGCTTTGAGAACAGTGCTGACAGTGCAAATATGCGGACCATAGTGATCCAGGTCACTATTGCGTAAGTTTCGTTCATGGAGAGGCGCACATGCGACGCTGGAGCCTGGCCGGACAGATGTTGGTCCTGCAGCTGCTGGTGGTCGCCGTCACGCTCGCCGGCGCCACCGTGGCCGTCTCGGTCCTGGCGAACCAGCTGGTCGAGGCCGAGGCGATGGCCTCGGCCAGGGCGGCGGCGGCCAGCGTGGCGGCCTCGCCCGACGTGCAGACCGCACTCGACGACCCGTCGCCCACGCTGCGGCTGCAGCCGTTCGCCGAGCGGGTGCGGGTCGACGCCGGCGTCGACTTCGTCACCATCATGAAGCCCGACGGCACCCGCTACACCCATCCCAACCCGGCCGAGATCGGCAGGCCGTTCCTCGGCCACATCCAGCCGGCGCTGGAAGGCCGCACGTTCACCGAGATCTACACGGGCACGCTCGGCCCGTCCGTGCGTGCGGTCGCCCCCGTGCGCGCCGGCGAGAGGGTGCGGGCGCTGGTCAGCGCCGGCATCAAAGTCGACAGGGTGAGCGCCAGGATGCGCGGGCAGCTCGCCTGGACCGGGCTCATCGCGCTGCTCGGGCTGGGCCTCGGCGCGGCGGGCACGTGGCTGGTGACGGCGCGGCTGCGCCGCCAGACCCACGGGCTGGGCCCGGTCGAGCTGGGCCGCATCCACGAACACCACGACGCGGTGCTGCACGCCGTCAGAGAGGGCCTGCTGCTGGTCGGCAGAGACGGCGAGCTGACCCTGTGCAACGACGCCGCCCGGCTGCTGCTCGACCTGCCCGCCGACGCCGAGGGGCGGCACGTGGCCGAGCTGGGCCTGGCCGAGGTGCTGTCGGCGAGCGAGGAGCGGATCCACCTGGTCGGCGACCGGGTGCTGGCCGTCAACAGCGCCGCGAGCAGGCTCGGCACCGTGGTGACCGTGCGCGACCACACCGAGCTGCAGGCGCTGGCCGGTCAGCTCGACGCCGAGCGCGGCTTCGCCGAGTCGCTGCGCTCGGCCGCGCACGAGGCGGCGAACCGCCTGCACACCGTGATCACCCTGGTGGAGCTCGGACGCGCCGAACAGGCCGTGGCGTTCGGCACCGCCGAGCTGCGCGCAGCCCAGGAGCTGACCGACCGGGTGATGGGCTCGGTGCGCGAACCGGTGCTGGCGGCGCTGCTGCTGGGCAAGAGCGCCGAGGCGGCCGAGCGTGGCAGCGAGCTGGTGATCAGCCAGGACAGCGAGCTCGACGACGAGCTGGCCGAGCTGGGGCTCGACGCGCGGGAGCTGGTGACCATCGTCGGCAACCTGATCGACAACGCCATCGACGCGGCCTCGCGGGTCGAGGTGCACCTGCGAGGCGACTCCTCCGGGCTGGTGCTGCGGGTGGCCGACAACGGGCCCGGCCTGACCGGCGCCGACGCGTTCGCGAGAGGCTGGACCACCAAGGGCGACGGGCACGGCCTCGGCCTGGCGCTGGTGGGGCAGGCGGTGCGCCGGCTGGGCGGCACCATCGAGGTCGACGGTTCTGAGTTCACCGTGCGGCTGCCCGTCCCGGAGCCGGCCCGATGATCTCGGTGCTCGTCGTCGAGGACGAGGAGATCATGGCCGAGGCCCACCGCATCTACGTGGAGCGGGTGCCGGGCTTCGCGGTGGCGGGGGTGGCGCGGACCGGCGGGGAGGCACTGCGGTTTCTGCGGCACACGCCGGTCGATCTCATCCTGCTCGACCTGTACCTGCCCGACATGCCGGGGCTGGAGGTGTGCCGGGCGGCGCGGGCCGGGGGGCTGCTCTGCGACGTGATCGCGGTGACGTCCGCGCGCGACCTGGCGATGGTGCGCTCGGCGGTCTCGCTCGGCGTCTCGCAGTACCTGCTCAAGCCGTTCACCTTCGCCACGCTGCGGGAGAAGCTGAACCGCTACGCCCGCTTCAGGGAGGAGGCGGGCGAGATCGTCGCCCAGCGGGACGTCGACCGGGTCCTCGGCACCCTGCGCGGCAGCTCGGAGCTGCCCAAGGGGATGTCGCGCGACACGCTCGACACGGTCGCGGCGCACCTTCGGGGGCATCCGCAGGGCGTGTCGGCGCAGGCGGTGGGGGCGGCGGCAGGGGTGTCGCGGGTGACCGCGCGACGGTACCTGGAATATCTGGTGGAACTGGGGCTGGCGGCGAGGTTCCCGCAGTACGGCGGGGTGGGGCGGCCAGAGTTGCTCTACCGGATGCCCATGGAAAGTTAATGGGGGTGACGCTGCCAGTTCAACAGGGGCCTTTAGCTTCTGGGGACACCCCGAAGCATGGAGGAGTCACCTTGCGAGTCCTGGCCGTAGTTCCCGCCCGCGGAGGTTCAGCGGGCGTTCCCCTGAAGAACCTCGCCCTCGTGGGCGGCGTCCCGCTGGTCACCCGCGCGGTGCGGGCCTGCCGGCAGGCCGAACTGGTGGACCAGGTGGTGGTGAGCACCGACCACGCCGGTATCGCGGACGTCGCCCGTGAGGCGGGGGCGATCGTCGTGGACCGGCCCGAGGAGCTGAGCGGCGCGACCGCGTCCAGCGAGTCCGCCGTGCTGCACGCCCTCGACACTCTCGAGCAGGACCCCGAGGTGGTCGTGCTCGTGCAGTGCACGAGCGCGTTCATCGACCCGGAGAACCTGTCGTCCGCGGTGCGCATGGTCCTCGACGGCGAGGCCGACTCGGTCGTGTCCGGGCTGGCGACGCACGAGTTCCTCTGGACGGCCGCCGGCGCGGGCGTCAACCACGACCCCGCCGTCAGGCTGCGCAGGCAGGACCGCGAGGCCGAGTTCCGCGAGAACGGCGCGTTCTACGTGATGCGCACCTCCGGCCTGCGCGAGCACGGGCACCGCTTCTTCGGCACGATCGCCGTGCAGCCGGTGCCCGCGCAGCACGCCGTCGAGGTCGACAACCCTGAAGACCTGGACCTGGTCCGCGCGCTCGCCCCGTTCATCGACAAGCCCGAGCCGATCGACGTCGACGCGGTCATCACCGACTTCGACGGCGTCCACACCGACGACCGCGCCTACGTCGACTCCGAGGGCCGCGAGATGGTCCTCGTCAGCCGCTCCGACGGGATGGGCGTGGCGCTGCTGCGCAGGGCGGGCGTCAAGGTGCTGGTGATGTCCACCGAGCACAACCCGGTGGTCGCCGCCCGTGCCCGCAAGCTGGGCGTGCCCGTGCTGCAGGGCCTGGCCGAGAAGCGGACGGTGCTGCGCGACTGGCTGACCATCGAGGGCCTGGACCCGGCCCGCGTCGCCTACGTCGGCAACGACGTCAACGACCTGGGCCCGATGGCCGAGGTGGGCTGGCCGATCGCGGTGCCCGACGCGCACCCGAAGGTGCGCGCCGCCGCCCGGGTGGTGCTGACCAAGAACGGCGGCGACGGCGCCGTGCGCGAGCTGTGCGACCGGGTCGTGGCGGCCCGGCCCGAGCCCGCCGCACCCGAGGTGAAGGAGCGGCCCAGGTTCGGCCCGGTGGCGATCGGGGACGTGCTGGTGGGCGACGGCGAGCCGGTCTATGTGATCGGCGAGATCGGCATCAACCACAACGGCGACCTCGACCTGGCCCGCCGGCTGATCGACGTGGCCGCCGACGCGGGCTGCCAGGCGGTCAAGTTCCAGAAGCGTACCCCGTCCATCTGCGTGCCCGTCGAGCAGCGCGACCAGATCAGGCAGACGCCGTGGGGCGAGATGACCTATCTGGAGTACAAGGAGCGGACCGAGTTCGGGCACGACGAGTACCGGCAGATCGCCAAGTACTGCGCCGAGCGCGGCCTGCACTGGTTCGCCTCCCCGTGGGACGCCCCGTCCGTGGAGTTCCTGGAGGAGATGGACGTCCTCGTGCACAAGGTGGCCTCGGCCAGCGTCGCCGACCACGAGCTGCTGCGGGCGCTGGCCCTGACCGGCAAGCCGATCATCCTGTCGACCGGCATGTCCACGCTGTCGGAGATCGACAAGGCGGTCGAGATCCTCGGCACCGACAAGCTGATCATGATGCACGCCACGTCCACCTACCCGCTGCCTCCGGAGGAGGCGAACCTGCGCACCATCACCACGCTCAAGGAGCGGTACGGCGTGCCGGTGGGCTACTCCGGGCACGAGCGCGGGCTGCAGATCTCGCTGGCCGCCGTCACGCTCGGCGCGGTCTGCGTGGAGCGGCACATCACGCTCGACCGCACCATGTGGGGCTCCGACCACGCGGCCTCGCTGGAGCCCGCCGGGCTGGAG
This sequence comes from Nonomuraea sp. NPDC005983, assembly GCF_040614375.1. NCBI lineage: Bacteria > Bacillati > Actinomycetota > Actinomycetes > Streptosporangiales > Streptosporangiaceae > Nonomuraea > Nonomuraea sp. NPDC005983. The sequence continues at coordinate 19,991 of NZ_JBEXUP010000082.1, read as the reverse complement.
CACCTGGTACGCGACATCCGGATCATCGAGCAGGCCATGGGCGACGGCGTGAAGCGCGTCTTCCCTGGCGAGGAGGCGCCCAAGGCCCGCCTGCGCCGCGTGACCGTCTGAGAGAGGCACGTTGATCACACTCTCGGTCGTCGTGCCGGTCAGGGACGGCGAGCGCTTCATCGCCGACGCGCTCGCCTCCCTGTGCCGCAACGCACGGCACGACTTCGAGTTCATCGTGGTGGACGACGGGTCCGTCGACGCCACCGGCGCCATCGCCGAGGACTTCCTCGCCGACCTGCCGGGCCTGGCCGTCCTGCGCAACCCCACGCCCGTCGGCCTGGCCGACGCGCGCAACACCGGGCTGTCGGCGGCGTCCGGCCGGTTCGTCACGTTCATGGACGGCGACGACTGGCTCGCCCCCGGCTACCTGCCCCAGCTCGTCGAGGCCATCGACGGGCTCGGCTGCGACTTCGTCCGCGCCGACCACGTGCAGGTCGAGGGCCGCAAGCGGGTCGTGCACCGCGCCCCGCTGGCGCGGCGTGGCGCGGTCTTGCCCCCGCGTGAGGCGATCCTGCCCGCCGGGGTGCGGACCATGGTGGACTACCCGTACGCGTGGGCGGGCGTCTACCGCCGCTCGCTGCACGACCTGCTGCACTTCCCCGGCTCGCTGCACACGGCCGAGGACCGGCCGTGGATCTGGCGGCTGCACAGGGAGGCCACCACGTTCGCGGTGGTCTCGCTGGCCGGGGTGTTCTACCGGCGGCAGGTGGCCGGGTCGCTGACGCAGGTCGGCGACGAGCGGCAGCTGCACTTCTTCGACGCCTTCGACCTGGTGTTCAAGGATCTGGAGGAGGAGTTCCTGCCCAAGGCGGTGCGGAACTTCTGCGCGCTGCTCGCCCACCACCTGGAGATCGCCGACCGGTTCACCCCGCAGCTGCGGGCCCGCTTCGAGGAACGCGGCGCGCAGGCGGTTCGCGCGCTGCCCACCGACGTGGTGGTGGACGCCGTGTCACGGATGTCCGTCGATCGCGAGGCGACACTGCGGGCGCTGCTGCCCGACCTGCCCCCCAGCCCCCATGTCCGGCTGCGCCGGGATCGGGAGGATTGATGACGACGGTCTTCTACGCCTCGACGCTGTTCGGGGCGATGTCGCTGGCGGCCGCGATCGACGACGGCCGCTTCGGCGACGGCCGCCGGGTCCTGATCGTGTCGACGAACGCGGCGATCCCCGAGGTGGCCGTGCCGCTCGACAGGACGCCCGGCTTCGCCGTCCTGCGGTCCCGGTTCGACGAGGTGCACTCGTGGAACGACGTCATCGCGCCGCTGCACCCGTCGGACTGGAAGGCCCGGGTGATCGAGGTGCCGATGATGGAGCGGCTGATCCGCTCCTACCTGGACCTCGGCCAGGTGGACGAGCTGGTGCTCGAGTCGATCGCGGTGGCGCCGGCGCGGACGATCGCCGGGCTGGTGCGCGACTGCCCGATCACCGTCTACTCCGACGGGCTGATGAGCTACGGGCCCACCCGCGACCCGATGCCCGCCGAGATCTTCCGCCGGATCACCCGCCTGCTCCACCTGGACCTGGTGCCGGGGCTGACGCCGCTGCTGCTCAGCGAGTACGATGTGCCCCCCGTGGTCCTGCCCGACGCGGCCTTCCTGGCGGTCGTGAGGGAGGTGACGGCGACAGCGCCCGACATGATGGCCGGACAGGCGATGATCCTCGGCCAGTACCTGTCGGCGCTGGACATCGTCACGCCGGCCGAGGAGGCGGCGCTGCACGAGACCATGCTGCGCGCCCTGGCCGCCCGCGGGTACCGGACGGTCGTCTTCAAGCCGCACCCGTCCGCCGGGCGCAGGCACTCCCAGCTGCTGCGCATCGCCGCCGACGCTCTCGGGGTGCGGCTGATCGTGGCGGGCGAGAGCGTGCCGGCCGAGGTGTGCTTCGCCGCGCTCAGGCCGGAGCTGGTGGTGGGCTGCTTCTCGACCGGGCTGGTGACGGCCCAGCGGTACTTCAGCCTGCCGGTCGCCTCGTACGGCACCGAGCTGGTGCTGGACCGGCTGACCCCGTACGAGAACAGCAACCGGGTGCCGGTCACCGTCGTGAACGCGCTGCTCCCCCGGCTGTCGGAGGGCGGCGAGGTGAGCGCGGCCCCGCGGGTGGACCTGCAGGAGCTGGTGCGCGCGGTCGGCTACTGCATGCAGCCCGAGGCGTACCCGGAGCTGCGTCCGGCTCCGGGGTTCGGCTTCGACCCGCGCTACTTCAAGCGCAAGCGCCTGGAGACGCTCGCCCTGACGGCCAGGCCCACCGCGCTGACCCGGCTGCGCAGGAAGATCAGATCGGCGCTGTGACGCGAACCGCCCGGCGCGGAGCCCCCACGCCCGGCGCCTTCGGCGGACCCGCGTTCACCAGGGACGACTGAGCGCCCGGCGTGATGACTCCCGAACACCGGGAGCCATCACGCCGGGCGCTTTCGGCGTCGTCAGCTGAGCGCCTTGAGGTAGCGGCGCACCCGCCGCTTCGCCCGGTAGCCGGCCCGCAGAACCGTGGGCGGCACCTCGACCCGCAGCCTGGCCCGGCGGCGGGCGGCGGCGTGCGCCGGGCCGTCGAGCAGCGAGCGGGCCGGGGTGCGCGGGCCGGCGACCAGCCCGGTCAGCAGGCCCGCCCAGTCGTCGCGCTCCCGGGGGTGGAAGTAGTTGGCGGCGCACCACGCTGGGGAGGCCGCCCGGAAGTCGCCCTGGGTCAGCTCGTCGAGCGTCCCGAGGACGCCGCTGCCCTCGAACACCACATTGATCATCTCGGCGTTCACGCCGAAGTCGCTCAGAACCAGCAGCGGCACGTCCTGGGCGATGGCCTCCAGCGCCGCCGTGGAGCTGACGGTGACGAACCCGGCGGCCTGTTCAAGCTGCTCGGCCATCGAGCCCGCCGCGAACGACAGCCTGCCCGGCTCGCCGAGCTCCCGCCAGAGCCGCTGGTAGTGGTGGCGCTCGCGGTGCGTCTGCTGCTCGTCCTCCAGGGCGCGCATCTTGACCACCACGTCCAGGTCGGGGCGGCGCGCGGCCAGCTCGGCCAGCGACAGCAGGACGCGCTCCCGCTGCTCGCGCTCCTTGGGCACCTTGGCCTGGGTGGCGAACACCACCCGGTCGCGGCCGGCTCCGCGAGCGTCGCGCGCTCCGGCCCGCTGCGGCCGCAGGAACGGCAGCCGAGCCAGCCCGACCGCCCCTCCCCCGCCCAGCCGCGCGGCGATGGCGGAGAACTCGGCCACCTCGCGCTCGCTGTGCACCACGAACAGGTCGCAGCCGCTGCGGAACTCCCACGCCTTCTCGGTGGCCGGCACCGAGATGCCGGGCAGCCCCGTCGCGAACACCGGACGCGGGCGCAGCCCGTGCAGCACCTCCGCCACCAGCACGTCCACCACCGGGCCCGTGCAGGCGACGAGGATCACGTCGGGCCGCTCGCGCTCCGCCATCCGGCGCAGGGCCCGCGCCGACAGCACGGGCGGCGTGGCGCGCCCGCCCACGGCGGCGGCGATCTGCTCGGGCGACGGCGCGATCGGCGTGCGCACCACCACCAGGTCCGTCACGCAGCCGGGCGGCAGGTCGTCCAGCAGGCAGGCCGCCCACTTCAGGTACGAGTCGGAGTCGGCCACTGCCAGCACCCTCACCCGGTCACTCCTGTCAAATGAGAGCGCAGCGCGGGAGCCGCCCTGCTGGTCCACCAGTCATCGGGAACGTCCACGGGTTCGACGGCGACGCCGCGCGGGCTGAGCAGCACCCGCAGCGAGGCGATCGCGGTCGAGGGCAGGCTGAGCACCCGCTGGCCGGGGTCGAGCCCGCGCAGGGTCAGCTCGGCGGGCGCCCCGGCGTCGTGCACGGTGATGCCGGGACGCTCGCGGATCACCGCGACGTCCTGCGGGTCCTCGCGGCGGTGCGGGTAGTAGGCGAGCGGCTCCTGCTCGGCGAGCGCGGTCAGCCAGCGCAGGTAGTGGTCGCGGTGGACCAGCCCGTTCCTGACCAGCGCGGTGCCGAGCACGACCGTCCGCTCGACGGGCCCGTGCTTGCTCGGCGGCTGGTCGCGCAGCCAGTCGAAGCCGTGGCGGACCAGCTCGACGCCCGCCCTCCTGACGCCCGCCTCCAGCTCCTCGTCCACGGGCAGCGCGGTGAAGACGGACACGCGGCTCGCGCGCAGCCTGAGCGCGGCGGCCAGCCCGAGCGCCGTACGCAGCGGGCCCGGCTCGGCGCGTGCCCGAAGCAGCGGCCGGAACGGCCCCGCGGCCAGCAATTCGAGCAGGCGGAGCGTGGCCAGCCCGTCGTCGACGATGACGATGTGGCCCGGGTTGGATGTCAGCCAGCGCAGCTGCACCTTGCCGGAGAAGGCGTCTCCGACGGCCTGCATCCTGCGCGGCATCTGCTCGCGCGGCTCCGTCAGCTCCAGCCCGTCGGGCAGGTCGAGCCGGTTCAGCTCCTTGCGGGTGGCCCGCAGCGCCCGCAGGCCCGCCCGCGGCACGACCGCGGTCTCGGGGCCGAGCAGCCCGGCATGGTGGGCCTCGACGGCGCACAGCATCTGCAGGGGAGATTCCACCCAGGCCGACGCCTGCTTGCCCACTCTGTCTCCCAGTCTGTTCTCCCAGCCGGGTGATGGCCCGTTCACGACCGCTTCAAGCTAGCCCCGCCGACTTACGCCGCGAAAAACGCCACGTGAACAGTGACTCCTCCGCTCTTTGACGGGAACGACCGCATCCACCACGCTTAAGGATCTTGTAGGGTCCGTTCATGATCCGAGCTTCCTCGGTGGGCGATGCGCCCGCCATCGGCCGTCTCAAGGTCCGCGCCTGGCGTTCGGCGTACGCCGGCTTCATGTCGGAGGCGTTCCTCGACGCCCTGGACCCGGCCGAGGACGCGGCGGACTGGGCAGAGTACCTGGCGGCCATGCCGCAAGACCATCGGCTGTGGGTGGCCGAGCACGACGGAACCGTCGTCGGTTTCTGCCGCACCGGACCGGCGGACGACGACGCCGACCTCGGGGCCGGCGCCGCAGAGGTGTACGGCCTGTACATCGAACCGGACCTCATCGGCACGGGCCTGGGCCGCGATCTGTTCGCCCATGCCCTCACCGACCTCGAAACCCGGGGCCACGACCCGATCTGCGTCTACGCCTACACCCCCAACGCCACCGCCCTGAGGTTCTACGAGAAGGCCGGATTCACCAAGGACGGCGTCACCCGCCTCGACGAAGAGGACGGCACGGGAGTACCGGAAGCACGCCTGATCAGACGCCTGGGGACGCGAACCGGCAGCGTGCCCCTCACGTAGACGGGCCCGGGACCGCCGCAGCCTCACCACGTCCGGCTTTTTTCCTGGCGGGGCCCGGATACCTCCCGGCCCCAAAGGACCGGACTTCCTCCGGAGGTCATGGTGAACGCACGTGTCACCCATTGCGCCACGCACGCAAGCTACTACGCTCAGCAATGCGTCGAGCACGTGTTCGACAGGAAGCAGGCGACACCATGCCGCGCTCCTCTCCCGCCCGAAGGCGGGGCGGGAGTCACCATACTCAAGGAGTTTCGATGAACTCGCTCATGCTCAACATGGACGGCGTGCAGATCCCGCAGCTCGGCTTCGGGGTCTGGCAGGTCCCCGACGACGAGGCCGAACAGGCCGTGAAGACCGCGTTCCAGGCCGGCTACCGCCATGTCGACACCGCGCAGGCCTACGGCAACGAGGCGGGCGTCGGGCGTGCGGTCCGCGACTCGGGCGTCCCGCGCAGGAAGCTGTTCATCACCACGAAGCTGTGGAATGCCGACCACGACCAGGCCGAGCGCGCCTTCGAGGGGAGCCTGTCCAGGCTCGGGCTCGACTACGTGGACCTGTACCTCATCCACTGGCCAGTGCCCGAACAGGACAAGTACGTCGAAGCCTGGCGGGCGCTGGAGAGGATCTACCGTGACGGCCGGGCCAAGGCGATCGGCGTGTCCAACTTCGCCGTCGAGCACCTCACGCGGCTGCTGAACGAGACGGACATCTCTCCTTCTCTCAACCAGATCGAGCTGCATCCCTACTTCCAGCAGAAGCAGCTGCGCGACTTCCACGAGGCCAACGGCATCCTGACCGAGGCGTGGAGCCCCCTCGGGCAGGGCAGGGAGCTGCTGGACGACCCAGCGCTGGCCGTGCTGGCCGGCAAGCACGCCAAGACCCCCGCCCAGATCGTGCTCCGCTGGCACGTGCAGCTCGGCCACGTGGCGATCCCCAAGTCGGTCACACCGTCGCGGATCAAGGAGAACGTCCAGGTGTTCGACTTCACCCTGGACGTCGAGGACATGGCCGCCATCGGCGCGATGAACCGCGGTCTCCGGATCGGGCCGGATCCGGACACCTTCAACTTTCTGGGGTAGATCCTTTACGCTCTCTCCATGAGAGATCTCGCCTGGGGTATCGCCGCCACCGGTGGCATCGCGCAGACCGTGGGCGCGGTCATCGCGGCGGAGCCGGGGATGCGTGTGGCGGCCGTCGGCTCGCGTGACCTCGGCAGGGCGGCGGCGCTGGCGTCCACGCTGGGCGCCGAGTCGGCCTACGGGTCGTACGCGGAGCTGTGCGCCGATCCGGCCGTCGACGCCGTGTACGTGGCCACGCCGCACGCCCAGCACCTGGAGGTGGCCGAGGCCGCGATCGCGGCGGGCAAGGCGGTGCTGTGCGAGAAGCCGCTCGCGGCCTCCGTCGCCGACGCCGAGCGGATGGTGCGGCTGGCCCGGGAGGCCGGGGTCTTCCTGATGGAAGCGATGTGGATGCGGTTCAACCCGCTCATCCAGCGGATCGCCGGCGACCCCCGGTTCGGCGAGATCCGGTCGGTGCAGGCGTCGTTCGGGTTCGCCTTGCCCTATGACCGGGCGCACCGGCTGTGGGCGCCAGAGCTGGGCGGGGGTGCGCTGCTCGACCTGGGGATCTACCCGTTCGGGCTGGCCCAGCTGCTGCTGGGGATGCCGTCGGAGCTGCAGGTGACGGGGTCGCTGGCGCCCTCGGGCGTCGACGCGGAGGTCGGCGGGGTGCTGCTGTACCCGGGCGGCAGGCGGGCGCTGGTGGAGGCGTCGCTCCTGGGGTCGTACCCGAACGAGGCCTACGTCGTGGGCACCGGGATGCGGGCGCAGATCGACGCGCCGTTCTGGGCGCCGCGCCGGGTGGTGCTGTCGGGGCCGTCGATGGAGGACGAGGTCCACGTCCTGGAGCCGGGCGAGAGCGGCTACGTCGGAGAGCTGCGCGAGGTGCGGGCGGCGCTGGCCGAGGGACGCACTGAGAGCCAAGTCATAACCCTTGACGATTCCCTTGCCATGATGGGGCTTCTGACGGACGCTAGGCGGCAACTCTCCTAGCTGGGCATTTATGCACTTGTAATCCGCTTGCCCGATGTATTACCTTCTAAGTCATTCGAGGCGTAACGTCCGGTTTGTCCGGTTCGTCGCCTGTCCATCGCAAGACACATCACAGGACTACCTGTGACCGCTGAATCCGCCTCGCGCGGAACCGGGGACCCACGTTCCTTGGGGTGAATCGGCACGTCAGTGCCGTAGGACAGCTTCCATGTCCGAACCCGTCAGCTAACCCGGTAAGCGGCATGGAAGCAAGGAGTATCCCCGAACGATGGCCATGCACCGACTTGCTCGTGCCCCGAAGTTCAGCTACGCCCGCGCCGCCCTCGGCGCGACCGTCATCGCCGCCGCGATCGCCGCACCCACGGCAGCCAACGCCCAGACCACCCCCTCCGCCGCGCTGACCCACCCGCAGCACTCGCAGGTGCGCCCGGCCGACCACGAGCGGAGCGCCAAGGTCAAGGTCACGGCCGCGCAGGTGATCGCCCTCGCCAAGGCGCAGATCGGCACCTCCGAGAACGCCCTGGGCGGCGGCACCAAGTTCCAGAAGTGGTACGCCGACTCGGCCCGCGCCGCCGAGACCATCCAGCGCGACGGCGGCACCAGGGCCGACTACATCAACGCCGCCTGGTGCTCGATGTTCGTCTCCTGGATCGGCGACAAGACCGGCCTCAGCGGCTCCATCGGCTCCGACGCCTACACCGTCGAGCACGCCAAGTGGTTCAAGCACAACGACCACTGGGGCACCGCGCCCAAGCCCGGCGCCGTCGTCTTCTTCGCCTGGAGCGGCAGCAAGAGCCTGGACGACATCAACCACGTCGGCTTCGTCGTCAAGGACAACGGCGACGGCACGATCTCGACCGTCGAGGGCAACACCGGCAACGGCGTCGTCGAGCAGCGGGTCCGTCCCACGTCTCAGGTCGTCGGCTACGGCTACCCCGACTACGCGGGCTGAGCCCCCCTCTCCCCCGCCATCCCCCAACTCCCCCTCCCCCTCTCCCTCACCATCCCCCTGCCTGCGAAGCGCGCGCCCGCTCCCCTCGGGTGCGCGCTTCGCAGGCTTTCGCGGTTGCCCGGGTCGAGAGGTCTCGGAAAGACTTCGACTCCGCTGTCGATTCGCGCCGCGCGCGTTCGACGCTGCCATGAGGCCGGACGCTCGACCGAAGGAGACGCGTAGTGAAGTTCATGATCGTGGGCAAGGCGAACGAGCAGACCGAGGCCGGGGCGCTGCCCAGCAGGGAGTTCGTCGACAAGATGATCGAGTACAACGAGGCCCTGGCCAAGGCCGGGGTCCTGCTGGCCGCCGAGGGCCTCTACCCGAGCTCGCACGGCGCGCAGATCTCCTACAGCGACGGCAAGGCCACCGTGATCGACGGCCCGTTCGCCGAGGCCAAGGAGCTCATCGCGGGCATCTGGCTGATCCAGGTGAAGTCCCGCGAGGAGGCCCTGGAGTGGGCGCTGCGCCTGCCCGTCCCGCCCGGCAGCAACGGTGTCGGGCTGGACGTCTGGCAGGTGTTCGACCCGTCCGACCTGCCGGAGGAGTCCATGACCCCCGAGACCGCCCAGCGGGAGGCGGACCTGCGCGAACTCCTGAGAGACAGGCGCGAGTTCTGACCTGCGGCCGTTGCGGCGCTCGGCCGCGGGCTGCTCTGATAGGCGGGTGACGGGTTCTGACACGCACCGCGCCATCGAGGCGGTCTGGCGGATCGAGGCCGCCCGGCTGATAGCCGGGCTGGCCCGGATGATGCGCGACGTCGGGGTCGCTGAGGAACTCGCCCAGGACGCGCTGGTCGCGGCGCTGGAGCAGTGGCCCGCGTCGGGCGTGCCGCGCAATCCCGGCGCGTGGCTGATGACCGTCGCCAAGCGCCGGGCCGTCGACATGGTGCGGCGGAACGAGCGGTTCGAGCGCAAACTCGTCGAGCTGGGGCGGGAACTGGAGGACGAGCAGCCGCCGTCCGACCCCGACGAGATCGAGGACGACCTGCTGCGGCTGGTGTTCACGGCCTGCCATCCGGTGCTGTCGACCGAGGCCCGGGTGGCGATGACGCTCCGGGTGCTCGGGGGGCTGACCACCGACGAGATCGCCCGGGCGTTCCTCGTCGCCGAGCCGACGGTGGCCCAGCGGATCGTCCGGGCCAAGCGGACCCTGGCCGACAAGCAGATCCCGTTCGAGGTGCCGCAGGGAGACGAACTGGCGGGGCGGCTGTCGTCCGTCCTGGAGGTCATCTACCTGATCTTCAACGAGGGGTACTCGGCCACGGCGGGCGACGACTGGATGCGTCCCGGCCTGTGCGAGGACGCCCTGCGGCTGGGGCGGGTGCTGGCCGGGCTGATGCCCAAGGAGCCCGAGGTGCACGGGCTCGTCGCGCTGATGGAGATCCAGGCCTCGCGGGCCGGCGCGCGTGTCGGCCCGTCCGGCGAGCCGATCCTGCTGCTGGAGCAGAACCGGGCGCGCTGGGACAGGCTCCTCATCGGCCGCGGCCTGGCCGCGCTGGATCGGGCCGAAGAGCTCGGCGGCGCGCTCGGCCCGTACGCCCTGCAGGCCGCCATCGCCGCCTGCCACGCCAGGGCCCTCACCCCTGAGGAGACCGACTGGGCACGCCTCGCCGCGCTCTACGAGGCGCTGGCCAGGCTCTCCCGGTCGCCCGTCGTCGAGCTGAACCGGGCGGTCGCCCTCTCGATGGCGTACGGCCCGGCGGTGGGGCTCGAACTGGCGGACCAGCTCGTCTCCGAGCCCGCGCTCAAGGGGTACCACCTGCTGCCGAGCGTCCGCGGCGACCTGCTGGCCAAGCTGGGCAGGACGGCCGAGGCCCGCGAGGAGTTCGAGCGCGCGGCGGCGCTGACGCGCAACGAGCGCGAACGCGCGCTCCTCCTGGAGCGCGCCGCCGCCTGCTGAGCGCGCTCTCTGTCACCACGTGGCCTGCCCGGGAGGCGTCACGAAAGACACCTGTTGTGATGGGAGCGCTCCCATACAGCCGTCTGGGGCATCTGCGATGCGAAATCCGATTTCACCACGACGGTTCGTGCGGTTGGTAACGGTTACGTTGCGGTGGATTGACGAGGTCATGCGGCACGGGCACCCTTTGTGGGAGCGCTCCCAAATCATCCCATCGCGGCCGGCAGCACCGGGCCGCCCCGCACCTCCCACATCCACCCGAGAGGGGTTCCCCCATGATGATCAGCAAGCGGCGCGGCGGCCTGGCCGCGGCCTCCGCGCTGGCCGCGACGGCGCTGGCCGTCACCTCCTGCGGCTCCAGCGGAAGCCCTTCTGCCGGCGCGCCCGCCTCCTCCGCGGCGGCGCAACCGGTCACGATCAGGGTGCAGACCTTCGGCGGCGGCACGAACTTCGGCTACAAGAACGCGATCGCCAAGTGGAACGCCGAGCACAAGGACGTCCAGATCAAGGAAGAGCACCTCACCGACCAGTTCGAGCAGCAGTACTGGCCGCAGATGATCCAGTGGCTGCAGGCGGGCAACGGCGCGGGCGACGTGGTCGGCATCGACGAGGGCGGCATGGGCCTGGCCAAGGCGCACCCCGAGTGGTGGGCCGATCTGAAAGAGTTCGGCCTGGACTCCCGCAAGGCCGACTTCCCCGCCTGGAAGTGGGAGAACGGCGTCACCCCCGACGGCAAGGTGTTCGGCCTGGGCACCGACATCGGCGGCATGAGCCTGTGCTACCGCACGGACCTGTTCAAGAAGGCCGGCCTGCCCACGGAACGGGACAAGGTCAGCGCCCTGTGGGCCAGCTGGGACGACTTCGTCAAGGTCGGCCAGCAGTTCCAGGCCAAGGTGAAGGACACCAAGTTCACCGACGGCACCAACACCCTCTATCAGGTCGTCCTGTACCAGGAGGCGGCCAAGAACGGCAACGTCTCCTACTTCGACAAGGACAACAACCTCATCGTCGACAAGAACCCGGCGGTGAAGACGGCCTTCGACTTCGCCACGAAGATGAGCCGGCTCGGCCTGACCGCCAAGCTGCGCAACTTCACCGACGAGTGGGCGGCGGGCACCCAGAAGGGCGCGTTCGCCACGGTCGGCTGCCCGTCCTGGATGCTCGGCGTGGTCAAGGGCAACGCCGGCGACGGCGGCAAGGGCGAGTGGGACGTGGCCGCGGTGCCCGGCGGCGGCGGCAACTGGGGCGGCTCCTGGCTCGCGGTGCCCAAGCAGAGCAAGCACCCGAAGGAGGCCGCGGCGGTCGCCGACTACCTGACCCAGGCGCAGACCGAGGCGAGCATCTTCACCGACTTCGGCAACATGCCGAGCAACACCAAGGCGCAGCAGGACTCCGCCGTGCAGAGCGCCAAGAACGAGTTCTTCAACGACGCGCCCATCGGTGAGATCTTCGCCAAGTCGGCGGCGAGCCTCCAGCCCGTCTTCCTCGGCGTCAAGCACGCCCAGGTCAAGAACGCCATCGAGTCGGTGATCCAGGGCATGGACGACGGCTCCGTCGCCTACGACAAGGCCTGGCAGCAACTGGTGGACGACGCGGTCAAGGCCGCGGGCTGATCTCCGCGTCCGGCCCGCCACGGGGGCGGGCCGGGCCCACTGCCGGCGAAAGGTCTGTTATGAGCCTCGACACCCTTCCGCGGACGCAGCGGCGCGATCGCCGCCTCCGTCCCGGCCGTCCCTGGCGATCCACCCTGGACGTCAAGGCGATGCCGTACGCCCTGGTATCGCCGTATTTCCTGCTGTTCGCCGCCTTCGGGCTGTTCCCGCTGGCCTTCACACTCTGGTACTCGCTCTACGACTACGACCTGGCCGGCACCGTCGAGTGGGCCGGCCTGGGCAACTACGCCAAGCTGCTGACCGACGAGGACTTCTGGAACGCCGTGGCCAACACGGTCGGCATCTTCCTGCTGGCCACCATCCCGCAGCTGCTGCTGGCCCTGCTGCTGGCCAACGCGCTCAACAAGCGGTTCAAGCTGCGCCTGGCGATCCGGATGAGCGTGCTGTTGCCGCTGGTCACCTCGGTGGTCGCGGTAGCGGTGGTGTTCACCCAGCTCTACGCCCGCGACTGGGGGCTGGTCAACTGGGTCCTCGGCTGGTTCGGCGTCGACCATGTCAACTGGCGGGCCGAGCGGTTCCCGTCCTGGATCGCCATCGCCACGATGGTCGACTGGCGCTGGACCGGCTACAACGCGATCATCTTCCTGGCCGGGATGCAGACGATCCCGCGCGACCTGTACGAGGCGGCGGCGATCGACGGCGCGTCGCGGCGGCGGCAGTTCTGGCAGATCACCCTGCCGCTGCTGCGCCCGACCATGGTCTTCGTCGTGCTCAACTCCACGATCGGCGGGCTCACGCTGTTCTCCGAGCCGACGACCTTCTACAACGGCAACGTCGACGGCGGGTCGCAGGGCCAGTTCCAGACGGTCGCGATGTTCATCGTCAAGCAGGGCTTCCGGGAGTTCGACTACGGCTACGCCGCGGCGGCCGCCTGGCTGCTGTTCCTGCTCATCCTCATCGGCGCGCTGATCAACTTCCTGCTCGTGCGCAGGATCGGGGGCACGACATGACCCAATGGTCACCGACCCTCATCACCAGGGTCATGCTGGGAGTGGCCGTCCTGCTGTCGGCCTTCCCCCTCTACTGGATGCTCGTCATCGCCTCGCGCACCAACGCCGACGCGGTGGCGGTGCCGCCGCCGTTCCTGCCCGGCGGGAACCTGGGCGAGAACATCCTCGGCGTCCTGCGCAACGAGGACGCGCACTTCCTGCTCGGCCTGACCAACTCCGTCATCGTGGCGACCGTCGTGACGGTCTCCGTGGTGGTCATCTCCACGCTCGCCGGGTTCTCCTTCGCCAGCCTGTCGTTCAGGGGCAGGAACGTGCTGCTGCTGGCCGTGCTGCTGACGATGGCGGTGCCGCTGCAGCAGATGGGCGTGGTGCCGCTCTACCGGCTGATGGTGACGCTGGGCTGGACGGGCACCCTCAAGGCGGTCATCCTGCCGTTCCTGCTCAACGGGTTCGGCGTGTTCCTGATGACCCAGTACACCCGGCAGGCCGTCCCGCACGAGCTGGTGGAGGCGGCCAGGGTCGACGGCGCCGCCACGCTGCGCATCTGGTGGAACGTGGTGCTGCCGGCGGTGCGCCCGGGGATGGCGGTGCTCGGCATCAACACGTTCATGCTGCTGTGGAACGACTTCATGTGGCCGCTGATCGTGCTGACCCCGGACAACCCCACCGTGCAGATCGCGATCACCTCGCTCAACGCCCGGTACGCGACCAACTACACGTTGATCTTCGCGGGGACGGCGCTGTCCATCATTCCGCTCATTGCTGTTTTCGTGGCGTTCGGCCGCCAGATCGTCGGCGGCCTCATGGAAGGTGCGGTCAAGGCGTGACGACACAGGAGGAGCAGACACGCTCCGAGCTGCGGTTCCCTGCCGGTTTCTCGTTCGGCGCGGCGACCTCCGCCTACCAGATCGAGGGCGCGGTGGCCGAGGACGGGCGCGGCACGTCCATCTGGGACACGTTCACCAGGACGCCGGGCCGCGTGCTCGGCGGCCACCACGCGAACGTGGCGATCGACCACTACCACCGCTACCGCGACGACATCGCGATCATGGCGGACCTCGGCCTGACCGCCTACCGGTTCTCGGTGTCGTGGCCGCGCGTCCAGCCGGACGGGGCCGGAGCGATCAACCAGAAGGGCCTGGACTTCTACAGGCGGCTCTGCGACGAGCTGCGCGGCCACGGCATCGACCCGTGGCTGACCCTCTACCACTGGGACCTCCCCCAGCCCCTGGAGGACCGGGGCGGCTGGCCGAACCGCGACACGGCGTACCGTTTCGCCGACTACGCCGCCGCCGTGCACGAGGCGCTGAAGGACCACGTCCACACGTTCAGCACGGTCAACGAGCCGTGGTGCGCGGCGTTCCTCGGCTACGCCTCCGGCGAGCACGCGCCGGGGCGGCGCGAGCCGGCGAACGCGGTCAGGGCGGCGCACCACCTGAACCTGGCGCACGGGCTGGCCGTCCAGGCGATGAACGCCAGGCGGGTCGGCGGCTGCGTGAACCTGTACGCGGTCACGCCCGCCACGTCCAGCGAGGCCGACCTGGACGCGGCGCGCCGCATCGACGGCCTGCAGAACCGCTTCTTCCTCGACGCGCTGCTGACGGGCCGCTACCCCGAGGACGTCCTGGAGGACCTGGGAGCGGGCACCGCGTTCACCGAGCCGGGGTTCATCCGGCCGGGCGACATGCAGACCATCAACGCCCCGATCGACGTGCTGCTGGTCAACTACTACAGCCGCTTCACCGTCTCGGGCGCGCCCGGCGGCAGGGCGTCCGCCGCCGCCGCGCCGACGGACACGGCCTCGCCGTGGGTGGGCAGCCAGCACGTGTCGTTCGTCAGCGGCGGCCACCCGGTCACCGCGATGGGCTGGGAGATCGACGAGAGCGGCCTGGTGGAGATCCTCACCAGGGTGGCGCGCGACTACCCGCCGATCGCGATGGTCGTCTCGGAGAACGGCTCCGCGTTCGACGACGTGCTGGAGGACGGCCGGGTGCACGACGCCGACCGGCTCGGCTACCTGGAGGCGCACCTGCGCGCCTGCCGCCAGGCGATCGAGGCGGGCGTGCCGCTGGAGGGCTACTTCGCCTGGTCGCTGATGGACAACTTCGAGTGGGCCTGGGGCTACGGCAAGCGGTTCGGTCTGGTGCATGTGGACTTCGACACCCAGCAGCGCGTGCTGAAGGACAGCGCGCTCGGGTATGCCCAGATCATCCGGCAGAATAGGCGTCATGAACCGACCGACTCTTGAGGCAGTCGCGGCCCGAGCCGGGGTAGGCCGGGGCACGGTGTCCAGAGTCATCAACGGCTCGCCGAACGTGAGCGAGAAGGCGCGCGAGGCCGTCCGGCAGGCGATCCAGGAGCTGGGCTACGTGCCCAACCGGGCGGCGCGGGCGCTGGTCACGCGGCGCACCGACACCGTGGCGCTGGTCGTGTCGGAGTCGGAGCTGCGCGTGTTCGACGAGCCGTACTTCGCCGGCACCATCCGCGGCATCGGCTCGGCGCTGTCCGAGACGGGCCTCCAGCTCATCCTGGCGATGGCGCAGTCGCGGGAGGAGCACGAGCGGCTGGAGACCTACCTGACGGGGCAGCACGTCGACGGCGTACTGCTGCTGTCGCTGCACGGCGCCGACCCGCTGCCGGGCCGGCTGGAGGCGATGGGCGTGCCGACCGTGCTGGGCGGCAGGCCGGTCGGCCCCGCCCCGCACAGTTACGTGGACATGGACAACAGGGCAGGGGCCCGGCAGGCGGTCAAGCACCTGCTGGGCCTCGGCCGCGCCGAGATCGCCACCATCGCCGGCCCACAGGACATGGGCGTGGGCGTCGACCGCCTGGCGGGCTACCGCGACGCGCTGCTCCCGCGCGGGCTGCGCGAGCTGGTGGCCTACGGCGACTTCTCCGAGGAGAGCGGGGCGTCGGCGATGCGCGAGCTGCTGGCGCAGCATCCGCGGCTCGACGCGGTGTTCGCCGCCTCCGACCTGATGGCGGTGGGTGCGATGCGGGTGCTCAAGGCCGAGGGCAGGGCCATCCCCGCGGACGTCGCGGTCGTCGGCTTCGAGGATTCCAAGGCGGCCATGCACACCGATCCGCCGCTGACCACAGTCCACCAGCCGACGGAGGCGATGGGCCGCCAGATGGCGCAACTGCTGGTGGCTCGCATCAACGGCGAGGAGCTGCACCAGCCCGTGGTCATCCTCGACACCCATCTGGTGCGGCGAGAGTCGGCTTGACCAGGAGATATCCTGCTCTTGACGATGACGAAAGGATACCCCCCGTGCCCCAGCTCGCCGGTGGCGGTTACATCGCGCAGGTCAGCCCGCGCGGCGCCGCGCTCAGAACGCTCAGGCACGGCGGGCGCGACCTGATCACCACCTGGCCCGCCGACGGGCCCGTGCCGTACTTCGCGGGCACGATCCTGGCCCCCTGGCCGAACCGGGTGGGCGGTGCCCGCTACGCCTTCGACGGCGAGAGCCACGAGCTGCCGGTGACCGAGCCGGAGCGCGGCCACGCCCTGCACGGGCTGGTGTCCGACGTCGACTGGCAGGTCGTGGAGCTGCTGTCGGTCGAGGACGAGCACGCGTTCGTCCGGCTGGCGCACACGATCACGCCCACGCCCGGTTACCCGTTCACGCTGCGCCTCCAGGTCGTCCACCGCCTCGACTCCCACGGCCTGACCACCACGGTCACCGCGCGCAACGAGGGCGAGCGGCCGGCCCCCTACGGCTGCGGCCCGCACCCCTGGCTGGTCGGCGGCGACGAGCTGCACCTGCCCGCGTCCAGGGTGCTGCTGACCGGCCCGGCCCTGCTGCCCGAGAGCCTGGCCGACGTGGCGGCCACGCCGTACGACTTCCGCGAGGCCCGCCCGCTCGACGGCACGGTCCTCGACCACGCCTTCACCGGCCTGTCGGCGGGCGAGGCGCGGGTCGGCGGCGTCCGCGTCACCTGGGATCCCGCCGTGCTGCCGTGGGTGCAGGTGTGCACCGGCCGCCAGCTCGACTACGAGGGCGTGGCGGTCGAGCCGATGACCTGCCCGCCCGACGCGTTCAACTCCGGCACCGACCTGGTGGTGCTCGCACCGGGCGACGAGCACGAGGCGAGCTGGACGATCAGCGCCGCCTGACTCCACAATCAGATCCCGTGGACAGCAGGACGAAACGCCGCGTATCCCCCGGCGATCTCGACTCCCTGACCCGGCGCGCACTCGGCCTCGGCGTCACACGGAGCACCGAACTGACCGACGGCTTCGCCAACGCCGTGTGGCGGCTCGCCCTCGACGACGGGCGTGAGGTGGTGCTCAAGCTGGCTCCGCCGCCCGAGCTCGACCAGCTCAGCTACGAACGCCACCTGCTACGCATGGAGGCCGCGGTCTGCGAACTGGCCGCCGGGGCGGGCGTGCCCGTGGCGACCCTGCTGCACGCGGGCTTCGACGACCCGGTGCTGGGCGGCGACTACCTGCTGCTCGGCGCGCTCGACGGCGTCCCGTGGAACCGGGCGCGCCCCGACGGCGAGGACGACCTCCGCCGCGAGCTGGGCCGTCACCTGGCCGCGCTGAACGGGATCACCGGCGAGGTGTTCGGCTACCCGCACGCCGGGATCATCGGCTCGACCTGGCGGGAGGCGTACCTGGCGATGGTGGGGGCGCTGCTCGGCGACACCGAGCGCTACCCGACCCCGCTCCCGCTGCCGGCGGTGGAGATCATGGCGGTCGTCGCCGCCGTGTCGCCCGTCCTGGACGAGGTGACGACGCCGCACCTGGTCCACTTCGACGTCTGGCAGGGCAACGTCTTCCTCGACCTGACGGGGCCGCCGCGCATCCAGGCCATCATCGACCACGAGCGGGCCTTCTGGGGCGACCCGCTGGCCGAGTTCGCCACGCCGACCATCTTCGGCGAGCTGCGCGAGGAGGATCCGCTGCTGGCCGGGTACCGGGAGGTCACTCCGCTCGACCTCACCGCCGCCGCGCGCACGCGGCTGGATCTGTATCGGGCCTACCTGTACCTGATCCTGCTGGTCGAGAACGGGCCGCGGCAGTACCCGGAGTCGGAGTACGCCCGCTACCGCACCCTCGCCACCGCGGGCCTGTCGGAGGCGCTCGACCGGCTGCGCTAGGGCGCGTATCGGATTGTGAGCAATCTGCGTGATTCGCCCGGATAGCGAGACCGCGCGCCTAGTCGTTTCCGCGTGCGCGGATGCGCGCTCAGTGTTTATGTGGGCCGCCGAGGTGCTCACACTCCGTTGAGTTCGGATGTGGGCTTGTGTTCGGGTGCGGGCGTGGCGGGTGTGGCGGCGCGGCGGATTCCGCACAACAGCAGGACGGCGGCGACCACCAGCACCGGCGCCGGGGTCGGCTCGGCGATGACGGCGAGCACGACAGACCAGGCCAGCACCGTCCAGGCAAGGAAGGCGGGCGGGGTCAGGCCGCGTCGGTCCATCCATAGCACGAGCAGGCCGACGAGTAGCAACGGCAGGCCGAAACCGGCCGGGTTGCCCCAGAAGTGATGGGCCGCCGGTGTGTCGTCCCGCCAGTGGCCCCACAGCTGCAACGACAGCCAGTCCCCATAGGAGGCCCGGCTGAACCACATCCCGAGGGTGAGGTGTCCGCCGCCGATGATGGCGAGGATGCGGCCGGCCCATTTGATCATGTGGATCACGCTCCTATCGTGGAAATGCCAGTGGTGGGGTTGCCGGCCTGCGACTGCCAGCCGCGGCCGATCTTCCGGGTCAGTGCCGGGGACACCACCAGCCGGCGAACCGGCGTGATCCCGGCCAGGTAGGCCTTGCCGAGCAGGCCGTTGGGCTTGACCAGCGTGGCCATCTGGCCTCGATAGCCGCCGGCCTGATCAGGCACCCAGCCCAGGTGCATCAGCGCGTGCACGGTCCCGTTAGCGGTCTCGGCGACGAACTCTGTGTCCGTCAGATACACCGCGGTGAACGGCACCCCGCGAAAGTCCGGGCCGCGCGGCCCGTCGCGCAGGTCCGCCGGCAGCCGATTGCGTAGCGACCGCACCCGCTCGCCGACGCCTTGGTCGCTCTTGTCCCAGCCCAGCAGGTCGCCCAGCTTCCAGCGGACCTCGAACAGCAGGTCATACAGCCGGGAGGAGTGCTCGCCGTTGCTGCCAGAGGTCATCTGTTGCACCAGTCTCGACAGGTCGTCGGGGCCGCCGGGGGTCGGCAGTTCCCAGACGTCCTCGAGCGTGAAATCGGGGGCGATCTCGTGGATGCGCCAGGGACGGGTGGTGTACGCGATGTTCGGGAGTCGCATCGTAGCCTCCTTCAATTATTCCATACAGTGGTGTACTGTATGGATAGAGGCTAGAGGCCACGAGACGGCGAAGACAAGATGCCGTGTCGCAGATCACACCGGCAGGAGAAATCGATGGCGGCCACAGCCCGCACCCCACGCGACACCTGGATCGAGGAGGGGCTGCGCGCCCTTGCCGCAGGTGGCCCGGACGCCGTCCGGGTCGACGTGCTGGCCAAGACGCTCGGAGTCACCCGAGGCAGCTTCTACTGGCACTTCAAGAACCGGGAAGCACTCCTGGAGGCGCTGCTGGACACCTGGGAGCAGAAAGGCGCCGACCAGATCATCGCGCGCATCGAGGCCGAAGGCACAGACGCCCGGGACAAAATACGACTGCTGGGCACCGTGGTCCCCCCCTCTCCACTGATGCCCGTCGAGCTGGCAATCCGCGACTGGGCCCGCCGGGACCTAACGGTCGCCGAACGCCTCCGCCGCGTCGACAACCGGCGCATGGGCTACCTCCGCACGCTGTTCAGCTCCTTCTGCCCCGACCCAGACGATGCCGAGGCTCGCAGCATGCTCCTCTTCTCCCTCGCCATCGCCAACCAGTCACTGGCCGCCGTCCACAGCACACACAGCCGCGCCGAGGTCCTCGCCCTGGCCACCCAGCACCTCCTGACCTGAACCGCCATCAGGCTGAGGTCGGATCAGGTGGAGGGCAGGTCGGCGAGCAGGACCGGAGAGGTCGTCGGGCGTCCGGAGCCGCCCGACGGCTCGACCGACCGGCCGGATCGTCGAGGGGCGGCGGCGAGGGAGCGGTCCCGGCCGCGGTGAGGACGCGGGCGCGGAGAGATAGGATGCTGGGGGTGTGGGGTAAGAGGTGTG
>NZ_JBEXUP010000081.1:0-41286 GCF_040614375.1 Nonomuraea sp. NPDC005983 | reverse complement strand
ACACGCTCGGCGTTCCACTGGAAGAACGGGCGGCTGTTCCTGGCCAAGATGGACACGCCGGTCGCGTTCGTGTGGTCCTGGCCCGAGGTGGACCCTGCCACGCTGAACCCGACGACGGTGACCATCTCGCGCGACCCCGATGGCCGCTGGCACGCCTCCCTCGCCGTCGAAACCGCCGACACGATCGTCGTCGGGAGCGCTGGCGAAGGCGGGCAGGTCCCGGCCATCGGCTCGGCGGTCGGTGTGGACCTGGGTGTCAAAGACTTCGCGGTCCTGTCCACCGGGCAGCGCATCGCCAATGCGCGCCATCTGGAACGCAAGGCGAAGAATCTGGCGCGCTACCAGCGGCGCATGGCCCGTAAACAGCGCGGCTCGAACAACAGGAAGAAGGCGAGGGCGAAGGTTGCCCGCGCGCATACCAAGGTCCGTGACGCCCGCGCCGATTTCCTGCACAAGACCAGCGCCCGCCTGGTGCGCGAGCACGACCTGATCGTGATCGAGGACCTGGCCGTCAAGAACATGGTCCGCAACCGCCGCCTGGCGCGGGTCATCTCCGACTGCGGATGGGGCGAGTTCCGGCGGCAACTGCAGTACAAGACGGCCAAGCAGGGGCGGCACCTGATCGTGATCGACCGCTGGCACCCCTCCAGTAAGACCTGCTCGGCGTGCGGGCACCTGCTCGCCGAACTCTCGCTGGCCACCCGGACGTGGCACTGCCCGTCCTGCGGCACCCGGCACGACCGGGACATCAACGCCGCCAAGAACATTCTGGCCGCTGGTCAAGCGGTGCCAGCCTGTGGAGCTGACGTGAGACACTCCGGGCCCTCCTCCCGGGTGCGGTCGGCTGTGAAGCAGGAAACCTCACTCGCGAGGGTGGGAATCCCCCTCCCTTAAGAGGTGGAGGAAGTCAACTGGGTTACGTCCACGCCGGAGAACGCGCCGTGCGTGGCGGTCATCGAGGCGGACGGCGAGCCGAGCGCGGGCGGGACCGGCGGCGGGCCGGCCTCGCTCGCGGCCAGCTCCGCCAGCGCCGACTCCAGAGCCGCATGCAAGCCCCGGCGCCTGCGGACGAGCTCCGCGCCGAACGCCGGGGCGCCGCCTCCCACCCACGCCTGCGCCGCCATCGCGGCCACCGGGGTGTCCAGAGCGGTGGCGTGATCGAGCGCCACCCGTACCGCCTGCTGCCACCGAACCCCGGACACGGTTACGAAGAGTGGCATGTCGTAGCGCTGAGTGCAAGGGAGTCGGGGCCCGGCGCCGCGAGGGAAGCCGAAGCCCGGGGCGGGTCAATCCAGGAGGGCTCGCAGGGCGGGGCGCTCGTCCTCTGGCACGTACCCCACGTAGTAGTCGTACATGCTCTGACGGGCGAGGCGGGCGGCGAGCGGGCCGTCGCCGGCGCGGACGGCCGCCAGGACCTCCTCGTGGTGCCTGATGCTCCGCCGCATCAGCGCCTCCCTGTCGGGCGCGGCCGCGATCTTCTCGGAGACCAGGTTGAGGACGATCGAGCGGACCACGTCCGTGCAGATCTGGATGAGCTTGTTCCGGCTGGCCCGCGCCACCGCGTCGTGGAAGGCCACGTCGGCCGCGCTGAACTCGTCGTAGCCGGCGCTGACGGCCGTGCGCATGGCGGCGATCGCGGCGTCCATCTCCTCGAGCTGCTCCTGCGTGCGCAGGCGGGCCGCGAGCAGGTTGGCGGAGGCGTCCAGGACCATCCTGAACTGCACCAGCTCGCCCAGCGACAGCTCGTCGACGCGGGCGAGCGTCGTCATCGACTTGTGTAATGCGGCGGGGGAGAACGGCAGCACCTCGGCCCCGTGCGGGTCGCCGGGGCGGCTGCGCACCAGCCCGCGCGCCTGCAGGACGCGCAGCGCCTCGCGCACCGTGGACCGGCTCACAGAGAACTGGCCCATCAGGTCGCGCTCGCTGGGCAGCCGCTCCCCGGGGCGGAGCGCGCCGCTCTCGATGGCCTCTTCGATCTGCTCGACGATGCGCTCGTAGGCGCGCACCGTACGTACCGGCTCGAAGCGTGGACCACCCATGCAAAGTCCCCCTTGACCCGAGCCGTGGCCGACTGGCAGTGTGCAGCCTACTGGTCAGACCAGTGCACTAGCCAGGAGGCTGTAGAACATGAGGCGCATCGGAATCTGGATCGCCGTCGGCGGTCTCCTGCTGGCCACGGCCGCGTGCGGCGGCGGGGGCACCAGCGGTGGTGGTGGGCAGGCGGCGAAGGCCGGTGCCCTCTCGGTCGGGTTCGTGGCCGAACCGGCCAACCTCGACTTCACCTCGACCGAGGGTGCGGCGATCCCGCAGGCGCTGCTGGTCAACGTCTACGAGGGCCTGGTCAAGCTCGACCAGGACGGCAAGATCCAGCCGCTCCTCGCGGAGAAATGGGACGTTTCGCCCGACCGTAAGACCTACACCTTCACCCTGCGCAAGGGCGTCACGTTCACCAACGGCGCCCCCTTCACGGCCGACGACGTGATCTTCTCGCTGGGCCGGGTGAAGACCGACTGGAAGCTGAAGATCAAGGCGCAGCTCGACGTCGTCGACAAGGTCGAGAAGGAGGACGAGTCGACGGCGATCGTCACCCTCAAGCACCCGAGCAACGGCTTCCTGTACTCGATGGCCACGAGGCTCGGCGCGATGTTCAGCCGTACCGGCGTCGCCGACCTGGCCAACAAGCCGGTCGGCACCGGCCCCTACCAGCTGGCGTCCTGGAAGCGCGGCGACTCCATCCAGCTCGACGCCAACCAGAAGTACTGGGGGACCAAGCCGAAGCTGTCGTCGGTCACGCTGAAGTACTTCAAGGACGCGACGGCGATGAACAACGCGCTGCTGACCGGCGGCATCGACGTCATCTCGGCGGTGCAGGCGCCCGAGTCGCTGCAGCAGTTCGCCGACCCCAGCCGCTTCCAGACGGTCGAGGGCACCACGAACGGCGAGGTGGTGCTGTCGATGAACAACGGCCGCCCGCCGTTCAACGACAAGAAGGTGCGCCAGGCGGTCCGGTACGCGATCGACCACAAGGCGCTGCTCGACACCGCCTGGGCGGGACGCGGCGAGCTGATCGGCTCGATGGTGCCCCCGACGGACCCGTGGTACGAGGACCGCACCGGCGACTACCCGTATGACGCCGCCAAGGCCAAAGAACTGCTCGGCGGCAAGACGTACAACGTCAAGATGCGCATCCCCAACCTGCCCTATGCGGTGGCCGGCGCTCAGGTGGTCAAGTCGCAGCTCGCCCAGGTGGGCATCACGGCCGACATCGAGCCGCTGGAGTTCCCGGCCCGCTGGCTGGACGTGGTGTTCAAGCAGGGCGACTACGACCTTTCCATCATCAACCACGTCGAACCCCGGGATATGGGGATATTTGCCGATAAGTCGTACTACTTCAGGTATGACAACCCCGAGTTCGGCAAACTGCTCGCCTCCGCCGACGAGGGCAGCGAGCAGCAGCAGACCGACGATCTCAAGAAGGCCGCCAAGCTGCTGTCCGACGACGCCGCGGCCGACTGGCTGTTCCTCTTCCCGAACCTGATCGTGGCGAAGAAGGGCGTCACCGGGCTGCCGAAGAACGCCATCGCGGAGTCCTTCGACTTCACCGCGCTCGCCAAGCAGTGATCCTGTACCTGCTCAAGCGGCTGGCGGTGCTCGTCGCGAGCACCGCGGCCGCCGCGGTGGTGGTCTTCGCGTTCATGGCGCTGCTGCCCGGCGACCCCGCCGAGATCGCGCTGGGCGTCAACGCCACCCCTGAGGCGGTGGCCGCGCTGCGCAAGCAGTTCGGCACCGACCGGCCGCCCGTCGTGCAGTTCCTCGACTGGATCGGCGGGCTGGCGCACGGCGACTTCGGCACCTCGTACGTCTCCAGCGCCCCCATCGGCCCCCAGATCGGCGACCGGCTCGGCGTCACGGCCGTGCTGGTGCTCGGCGGCATGGTGATCGCGCTGCTCATCGCGGTCCCGGCGGGCACGTTCGCCGCCGTGCACCACCGCAACCCGCTCGGCGCGGCCATCAGCGCGGTCAGCCAGCTCGGCATCGCGATCCCCGCCTTCCTGGCGGGCATCCTGCTGGTGTTCGTGTTCGCGGTGCAGGCCCAGGCGCTGCCGTCAGGAGGGTACGTGCCGATCGCGGAGAGCCCGGAGGAGTGGCTGCGCAGCCTGCTGCTGCCCTGGCTGTCGCTCGGGCTCGTGCAGGGGGCCGTCCTGACGAGGTACGTCCGCTCCGCCGTCCTCGACGTGATGCGCGAGGACTATCTGCGCACGGCCCGCGCCAAGGGACGCGGCCGGATGGGTGCGCTGTGGCGGCACGGGCTGCGCAACGCCTCCATTCCGGTGGTCACCGTGCTCGGGCTGCAGCTCGCCACCCTGCTCATCGGCGCGGTCGTGGTCGAGCGGGTGTTCGTCATCCCCGGGCTGGGGGACCTGCTGCTCAACGGGGTGGCCGGGCGCGACCTGCTGCTCGTCCAGGGTGTGGTGATGGTGCTGGTGGTGGCCGTACTGCTGATCAACTTCCTGGTGGACGCGGCCTACGCCGTCCTCGACCCGAGGTTGCGATGAGGGGCCGCGTCAACGCCGCGCTGGTCACAGGCGGCGCGCTGGTCGGCATCGTGGTGCTCGCCGCGTTCGTCTCGTTCGTGTGGACGCCGCACGACCCCACTCTCGTGGACGCGTCCGGCAAGCTGCACCAGCCCGGCGGCGGCTACCTGCTCGGCGCCGACAAGTTCGGCCGCGACACCCTCTCGCAGCTCATGGTCGGCGCCCGCACCACGCTCTACGTCGGCATCGTCGCCGTCGGCATCGCCGCGCTGCTCGGCACCCCGCTCGGCATGCTCGCCGGGATGACCCCGCGCGGCTGGCTGTCCGAGCTGATCATGCGGGTGAACGACCTGGTGTTCGCGTTCCCCGCGCTGCTGCTCGCCGTCATGCTCGGAGCGGTCTACGGCGGCGGCACGCTCACCGCGATGATCGCGATCGGGGTGGCCACCGTGCCCGCCTTCGCCCGGGTGGCCAGGGCGGCGACCATGCAGGTCATGGTGACCGACTACATCCTCGCCGCGCGGGCCGCCGGGCGGCGCCGCGCAGCGATCGCCGTCCGGCACGTGCTGCCGAACATCGCCTCGATGCTCATCGTGCAGGCGTCGGTGTCGTTCGCGATCGCGATCCTGGCCGAGGCGGCGCTGTCGTTCCTCGGTTTCGGCACCCGCCCGCCCACTCCGTCCTGGGGGCGGATGCTCCAGGAGTCGCAGGAGCTGCTGTTCTCCACGCCCCGTCTGGCGCTCTGGCCCGGCCTGGCGATCGCGCTGGCCGTCCTCGGGTTCAACCTGCTGGGCGACGGCCTGCGTGACTTCCTCGACCCCAAGCTCAGGAGGATCCGTGCTGAGCGTTGACGGCCTCACCGTCCGCGCCGGCTCGCTGGAACTGGTGCGCGAGGTGTCGTTCGGCATCGGGCCCGGCGAGCGGGTCGGGCTGATCGGCGAGTCGGGTTCGGGCAAGTCGCTGACCGCGCTGTCGCTGATGGGCCTGCTGCCCGAGGGCGTGACCGCGTCCGGGCAGGCCAGGCTGGGCGGGCGCGACCTCGTCGGCGTCCGGGAGAGCGGGCTCAAGCAGCTGCGCGGCCGGGACGTGTCCATGGTCTTCCAGGAGCCGATGACCGCGCTCAACCCGCTCATGCGCGTCGGCGCGCAGGTCGCCGAGGTGATGACCCTGCACGGCACGTCCCGCGCGCAGGCGAGGGCCCGCGCGGTCGAACTGCTCGGCCGGGTACGGCTGCCGCGGCCGGAGGAGATCGCCCGCTCCTACCCCCACCAGCTCTCCGGCGGGCAGCGGCAGCGCGTCATGCTCGCCATCGCCCTGGCCAACGAGCCCGAGCTGCTCATCTGTGACGAGCCCACGACCGCGCTGGACGTCACCGTGCAGAAGCAGATGCTCGACCTGATCGCCGAGGTGGCTCCCGCGCTGCTGTTCATCACCCACGACCTCGCCGTGGTCGCGTCGGTGTGCGACCGGGTTCTGGTCATGTACGGCGGCAGGGTCGTCGAGAGCGGCCCGATCCGCGAGGTCTTCACCAGGCCCCGCCACCGCTACACCGAGGGGCTGCTGGCCGCGTCCAGGCTGACGCCGCGCGGAACCCGGCTGTCCACGATCAGGGGCAGCGTCCCGGCGGCCGGGCAGTTCCCCGAGGGCTGCGTGTTCAGGAACCGCTGCCCGAACGTCACCCCCGAGTGTGAGACGGAACCGGCGCTGACAGGAGACGGCCATGCCCACGCATGCTGGCACCCCGCTCATTGAGGCTCGCGACCTCACCCGCGTCTACCGCCGTCCGCGCCAGTCGCTGACCAGCCCTGGCGAGGCCGTGCACGCGCTGAAAGGCGTGTCACTCTCCGTGGACCGGGGTGAGCGGTTCGGCATCGTCGGCGAGTCCGGCTCGGGCAAGTCCACGTTGCTGCGCCTGCTGTGCGGGCTGGACCAGCCGACCAGCGGGTCCATCCGGTTCGACGGGCAGGAGATCGCCGGCGTCGCCGAGCGGCGGCTGCGGTTCCTGCGGCAGAGCCTGCAGATCGTCTTCCAGGACCCGATGAGCTCGCTCAACCCCCGGATGCGGGTCCGCGACCTGGTCGCCGAGCCGCTCGTCGCGCTCGGCGAACCGGTCGGCGGGCGGGTGGCCGAGTTGCTCGAAGCGGTGGGCCTGCCCGCCTCCGTGGCCGACCGCTACCCGCACCAGTTCTCCGGCGGGCAGCGCCAGCGCATCGCGATCGCTCGCGCGCTCGCGCCCCGGCCGAAGGTGCTGGTCGCCGACGAGCCGGTCAGCGCGCTGGACGTGTCCGTCCGCGGCCAGATTCTCAACCTGCTGGCCGACCTGGTGGACGAGCTCGGCCTCACCCTGGTCTTCGTCTCGCACGACCTGTCCGTGGTACGGCACGTGTGCGAGACGGTCGCGGTCATGAACGGCGGCGAGATCGTGGAGACCGGCGAGGTGGACGCGGTCTGGGCCGAGCCGCGCCACCCCTACACACGCACGCTGCTGCAGGCCGTGCCGACTCTGGAGGGATTGCTGTGATCGAAGTCGACGCCCAGGGAGTGGTGGAGTTCACCCAGGCGCTGGTCCGCGTCCCCAGCACCAACGACCCGGCGCGCGGGCGCACCGAGCAGCCCGCCGCCGACCTGGTCGCCGCCAAGATGCGTGAATGGGGCTGGGAGCCGCGCGTCTACGAGGCCGCGCCCGGCAGGCCCAACGTGGTGGCCGTGGTCGAGGGCGGCGGGGGCGACGGCCCGACGCTGATGTTCGAGGGCCACACGGACGTCGTCACCGAGGGCGACCTGTCGACCTGGACCGTCGATCCGTTCGGCGGCGAGATCCGCGACGGCAAGCTGTGGGGGCGCGGCAGCGCCGACATGAAGTCCGGCCTCGCCGCCACTCTCTACGCCACCCGCGCGCTGCAACTGGCCGGCCCGTTCCCCGGACGCGTCAAGGTGTGCGCCCTCGCCGACGAGGAGGGCCTGATGATCGGCGCCCATCACTTCGTCGCCGAGGGCCTGGCCGCCGACGTCGACGGCGCGATCGTCGCGGAGCCCGAGGCGGGCGAGATCTGCGCCGTCGCCAAGGGCGCGCTGCGGCTCCGGGTGGACTTCACCGGCAAGATGGCGCACGGCGCGATGCCGCAGCACGGCCGCAACCCCATCCAGGCCGTCGGCGCCCTGCTGGAGGCGCTGCGCGGGCTGGAACGCGACCTGCAGCAGACGCACCCGGCGCACGAGCACCTCGGCGAGGTGTACGTCACGCCGACCGTGGTGCGCGCCGGAACCGAGGAGCAGGTCAACGTGATCCCCGCGACGGCGTCGGTGTTCGTCGACGTCCGGACGATCCCCGGGGTGGAGCACAAGGTGGTCGCCGACCGGGTGGCCACGCTGGCCGCCTTCGACGGGATCGCGGCCGAGGTGTCGATCCTGGTGGACCGCCCCGCGGTGAACGTCCCCGTGGACGATCCCGTCGTCGCCGCCCTGGCCGCCGCGCACGAGGCTGTCACCGGC
The DNA here is from genome assembly GCF_040614375.1 of Nonomuraea sp. NPDC005983. Taxonomy (NCBI): domain Bacteria; kingdom Bacillati; phylum Actinomycetota; class Actinomycetes; order Streptosporangiales; family Streptosporangiaceae; genus Nonomuraea; species Nonomuraea sp. NPDC005983. Next base: position 33,259 of record NZ_JBEXUP010000081.1, on the reverse strand, counting down.
GAGCCGGCCGTCTACGGCGGGGTGCCCGGCTCCACCGACGGCACCGTGCTGACCCATTGGGGCGGCATCCCGTCCGTGGTGTACGGGCCGGGCGGCAAGTGGATCGCCCACCAGGCCGACGAGCACGTCGAGGTGGACGAGATCGTCCGATGCACCCGCGTCTTCGCCGAGGCCGCCCACCGCTTCCTGCACCGGGACGCGCTGTGAGAAGCGGGGCGACCAACTCGCTGGTGGACGTGGCGGGCCTGCGCGTCGGCCACGCCCAGCGGGTGGGAGACGGCTACCGCACGGGCACCACCGTCATCCTCGCCCCAACAGGCGATCCGGAAGGCGGCCCAGGAGGCGGCACAGGAGGAGGCATGGTGGCGGGCGTGGACGTCCGCGGCGCCGCCCCCGGCACCCGCGAGACGGAGCTGCTCGACCCGCGCAACCTGGTGGAACGGGTCCACGCCGTCGTCCTTACGGGCGGCAGCGCGTACGGGCTCAGCGCGGCGTGCGGCGTCATGGACTGCCTGGCGGACGCGGGCATCGGCTTCCCGGTGGAGGGCGGCGTCGTCCCCATCGTCCCGGCGGCCGTCATCTACGACCTCGGCAGGGGCGGCGACTTCAGAGCCACCCCCGACGGCCTCTTCGGCACGGCCGCCTACGACGCCGCCGTGAACGGCGGGGCGGGCAGCCCGTGGACGAACGGGTCCGTGGGGGCGGGGACGGGAGCGGTGGCGGGCGGCCTGGCCGGAGGGGTCGGGACGGCCAGCGTCGTGCTGCCCTCCGGGGCGACCGTCGCCGCGCTGGCCGTCGTGAACGCTGCCGGGTCCGTCCTCGACCCCGGCAGCGGCAAGCTCGCGGGCACCCGTTACGGGCTGCCCGGCGAGTTCGGCCACCTGCGCGAACCCGTGGACGAGGAGGTGGCCGCCTGGCAGCCCGCCAAGGTCACCTCGTTCAACACCACCATCGGCGTCGTCGCCACCGACCTGACGCTCACCAAGGCGCAGTGCGGGAAGCTCGCCGGGGTCGCGCACGACGGGCTCGCCAGGGCGATCAGGCCCGCCCACACCATGGTCGACGGCGACACCATCTTCGGCCTGGCCACCTGCACGCGGCCGGTCCCCGACCCGGACGGCCTGCAGGACGTCCTCGCCGCCGGGGCCGACGTGTTCAGCCGCGCGGTCGCGCACGCCATGCTCGCGGCGACCGGCCGCGAGGACGCACCCGCCTATCGGGACGTTTTCCCGAGCGCTTTGGGGGAGATCTCATGACGGAACCGGAGCCCGGCGCCGAGCCGGCGACAGGACGGGCCCAGGGGCCGCAGGCGGCGGCGCCCGGAGGGGCGTGGCCGTCGGGGTTGCCCGTGGGGGCCGGGTGGGCCGACGTGGCGGGCACCGCCGACGTGGTGTTCCCGTACGACGGCTCCGTCGTGGCGGCCGCGCCTGTGGGCGACGCCGCGCTGGCCGCGAGGGCCGTCGAGGAGGCGCTCGCCGTGGCCCCCGCCATGGCCGCGTCGCCGTCCCACGCCCGCCGGGCGGCTCTCATGGGCGCGCACGACGCGCTCGCCGCCCAGCGCGAGCGGTTCGAGCAGCTGCTCGTGCTGGAGACCGGCAAGCCGCTGGTCGACTGCAAGGTGGAGGTGGCCAGGACCCTCGTCACGCTGGCCACCGCCGCCGAGGAGGTCGCCAGGCTGCACGGCGAGACGGTGCCGCTCGACCTGCTGCCCGCGGGCGAGGGGCTGATCGGGTTCTGGACGCGCCGGCCGATCGGCGTGGTCGTCGGGATCACCGGCTTCAACTACCCGCTGCTCCTGGCCGCGCACAAGATCGCCCCAGCGCTGGCCGCGGGCTGCCCGGTGATCGTGAAGCCCGCGCCCGCGACGCCGCTGGCGACGCTCTGGCTGGTCCACCTGCTCAGGGAGACGGGCGCGCTGCCCGCCGCCGGGGTGCAGCTCGTGACCGGCGGCGTGGACGTCGGCCGGACGCTCGTCGAGGACCGGCGCGTCGGCGCGGTCTCCTTCACCGGGTCGGCCGCCGCCGGGCACACGATCGCGCGCAACGCCGCGCCCACGAAGGTGCTGCTCGAACTCGGGTCGAACGCGGCCCTCGTGGTGGCGGCCGACGCCGACCTGGACAAGGCGGCCGACGCGGTGGTGCGCGGCGGGTACTACGCGTCCGGGCAGGCGTGCATCTCCGTCCAGCGGGTGGTGGTCGAGGAGCCCGTGCACGAGCGGTTCCTGGAGCTGCTCGCGAAGCGGATGGCGGGCGTGGTCGTCGGCGACCCGCGCTCGCCGGACACGCGCGTCGCGCCGCTGATCGACCCGGCGGCCACCGACCGGGTCCTCAAGTGGATCGGGGATTCGGGCGCCAGGGTCGTCACCGGCGGCGTCCGCGACGGCCGGGCCATCGCGCCGACCGTCCTCGCCGACGTCGAGGACGGGGCCGACGTCTGGGACGAGGAGATCTTCGGCCCTGTCGTGTGCGTGCGGTCGGTGCCGGACCTCGACGCGGCCTTCACGGCCGTCAACAGGTCCCGGTACGGCCTGCACGCCTCGGTCTTCACCCGGTCGCTGGCCGGCGCGTTCGCCGCCATCGAGCGGATCGACGCCGGGGGAGTGGTGGTCAACGACGTGCCGGGGTTCCGCGCCGACAACATGCCGTACGGGGGCGTCAAGGACTCCGGCACCGGCCGCGAGGGGCCGCGCTTCGCGATCGAGGAACTGACGGTCACCCGAATGGCCATCATCCGCCCGTGAATCGCCCCTGAAAGCGCCCGAACCTTGGGGCTTGCGCGCCCCCGCGCGGGGGCGCGGACCCCTCCCCAAGGAGAGGAGCCCGTTACGGAGCCCCGGCAATCCGTCGGGAAAGCCGGGTGATCAGAACCCTTTACCCGGGGGTGGTGTTCGGGGTTGGATGGCGCGCATGGTGAAGATCAGCCGCAGATCGGTACTCAAAGCAGGTGTGGTAAGCGCTTTCCTCCCCCAGGGGGGTGTCGCCGTCGCAGACGATCTGGAACAGCGGGCCATGGCCATGGACCCGCCCGTGTTCCTCCTGGAGAGCGCCGTCCCGCCGCACTTCACCGCCGGCACGGGCTCGACGCTGTCGATCAGTGACCAGGCGGCCGTCTGCGGCACCAGGTCGCTGCGCTGGGAGCACGGCGACCGCTCGGTGATCACGGTGAAGGCGCCGCTGCGGTGGGCGCCCGACCCGTACCGGCTCGGCGACGACCAGGCGTGGCAGGGCCTGGTCGACGCGTTCTGCGTCTGGGTGCGCAACGACACGCCGGTCGACGACGTGATCCGGTTCGAGTTCGGCCGGGGCGCCCGTACCGACGTCTGGTTCGAGTTCAGGCTGGGCTTCTCCGGCTGGCGCACCGCCTGGGTGCGCTACGCCTACGACATGCACGGACGTCCGCACCCGGACATGGACACGCTGCGGATCATCGCGCCCGCCCGTGGCGGCGTCCTCCACCTCGACCAGCTCATGCTGAACGTGCCGCTCAGGCCGGACGCGCCGTGCCGCGACCATCAGCTCCCCGACATCGCCCCCGAGGGCGATGAGTACGACAACCAGCACTGGCAGGCCCTGCACCGCTTCGACAGGCTGCTCGCCACCGAGAAGCCCGACATGACGCCGCCCACCGATGAGGAGCTGGCGTCGCTGCGCGCGCTGCGCGCCCGCTACCTGGAGGAGTACCTGAGCGCCCCCGTCAAGGTGGACGTGCCGGGCCTCACCGCGCAGACCGACGCCCTGGTGGGACGTCCCACGCACGCCTACCAGTCGCAGATCTACCCGGTGGAGATCGCGGCCGAGCTGAAGGCGTTCGTCAACCCGGTCACCCTGCGCGCCTGCACCGACCTGATGAAGAGCATCGCCCAGGCCCACCACGTCGCCGTGGCCGCCGACAAGCCCGCCCTCGCCGCCCTGTACTCGCGGATGGTCGGGCACCTACGCGAGCAGGGCTGGACCAGGGGCAGCTGCCAGGGCACCATCCACCACCTCGGCTACGACGCCCGCGGCTACTACGACTCGGTCTACCTCATGACCGACGCGCTGCGCGAGGCCGGGCTGTTCGAGCAGGTCCGCGCGGACCTTGAGTGGCTGACCGGGCTCGGCCGGATCTTCCGCGGCTTCGGCTTCCGGATGGCGCACGGCAGCATGATGGACCTCTACAACACCACCTTCCGCGGTATGCTCGCCGCCGTCCTGCTGCGCGACACGGACGCCGAGCAGGTCGCCTACCTGCGGGCGCTGCGCGACTGGCTGGACACCACGCTGCTGCCCACCACCGGCATCCAGGACGGCCTCAAGGTCGACGGCACCGCCTTCCACCACGTCGGCTTCTTCCCCGACTACGTCCGCGACGGCTTCGCCGGCCTCGCGCCCCTGGTCTACGTGATGAGCGGCGGCGCGTTCGCGGTGAGCCCGAAGTCGTTCGGCTGGCTGAAGAAGGCGCTGCTCATGCAGCGCGTCTACGCCAACAAGAACCACTGGCCGATCTCCATCAGCGGACGCAACCCGAACGGGACCACCGCGCTGTCGATCGTCCCCTACCAGTGGCTCGCCCCGATCGACGACGAGATCGCCGCTGCGTTCCTCCGGCTGCTGCCCGCCGCGCCGACGCAGCAGCAGAAGGAGCTCGCCGCCCGCCTGGCGGCCAAGGGGGTGACCGCCGAGGCCGCGCCCACCGGCAACTGGGCGCTCAACTACGCGGCGCTGGCGGTGCACCGGCGCGAACAGTGGCAGGTCACGGTCCGCGGGCACAACCGCTACCTGTGGAGCACCGAGGTGTACGTCGGCGCCAACTGGTACGGCCGCTACAACACCTACGGGCAGATCCAGGTGCTGCACCGCGCGGACCCCGTCACCAACCTCGACAGCGGCTACGCCCAGCCCGGCTGGGACTGGAACAGGCGCCCGGGCACCACCACCGTCCACAAGCCGCTCGACCAGCTCAAGGCCGACCTGACGGGCGCGATCGAGGAGATGCTGCTCACCGACTCCCGCTTCGCCGGGGCGCACAGCATCGACGGCCGTGACGGCATGTTCGCCATGGACCTGCACGGCCACCCCAAGTACGACGGGTCGCACCGCGCCCGCAAGTCCGTGTTCCTGTTCGACGACCGGATCGTCGCCGTCGGCACCGGCATCACCAACACCGACACGGCCAACGAGACCGAGACCACTCTGTTCCAGACCCGCCTGGCGGCGCGTACCGCGCCCACCCATGTGGACGGCCAGGCGGTAGCCGCGTTCCCGCACGCCGCCGAGCTCCAGCCGCGCTGGCTCGTGGACGACAAGGGCCTCGGCTACTACCTCGCGCCGGGCCAGCGTGTCTCGCTGACCCGTTCCACGCAGGCGTCCCGCAACAACGCGACCGAGGAGGCGACCAGCGGCGACTTCGCCACCGCGTGGATCAGGCACGGCGCCGCGCCGCGCGGCGGCAGGTACGAGTACGCGATGGTGGTGAACACCACGCCCGAGCGGATGGCGGACTTCGCCGCCGCCATGGACGATCCGGCCCGCGCGCCGTACCGGGTGCTGCGCGCTGACGAGAGCGCGCACGTCGTCAGCGACCGGGCGACCGGCCTGACCGGGTACGCGGTCTTCGAGCCCGCCTCGTGGGACGCCGGGACGGTACGCGCGATCGACACGCCGTCGCTGGTGCTCACACGCGCCGAGCAGGACGCGCTGGTGCTCGCCGTGTGCGATCCCGACCTGCGGCTCTACGGCGGGATCGACCACGACCAGTACGAGAAGGGCCGCTACGTGGGCCACTACAGCCCCTGGTCGCGGCCCTGGCTGGCCAACCCGAGCCACCCGCACCTGCTCCGGGTCACGCTCGACGGGCGCTGGCAGGCGGACGGCGAGCAGCCGTGCCGGGTGCGGGTGACGGGCTCGCGCACCGTCGTGGAGTTCGAGACCGTGGACGGACGTCCGGTCCAGGCCAGGCTCCGCCCTCGGCCCTGAACGCGGCGGCCCGCCGGGCGGGTCAGTTGGGCGGGTCGAAGCGGCCGTCGACGGCGGTCCAGCCGCCGTCGACGTAGAGCACCGAGCCCGTGACGAAGCTCGCGGCGTCGCTCGCCAGGTAGACCACCGCGCCCGCCATCTCCTGCGGCTGCGCCCAGCGGCCGAGCGCGCTCTTGGCGGCGTAGGCGTCGTACCAGGCGGGATTGTCCTTGATCTGCCTGGTCAGCGGCGTCTCGACGACGCCGGGGGCGACCGCGTTCACCCGCACCCCGTGCGGCCCGAACTCCGCCGCCGCCGTGCGCAGCAACTGCACCAGCCCCGCCTTGGTGGCCGAGTACACCCCCTGCCCCGGCTCGGTCACCGACGCCCTGATCGAGGCGAATCCGATGATCGAACCGTGCCCGCGCTCCACCATCCCGGCCCCGAACGCCCGCACGACGTCGAACGACGCCCGCAGGTTCAGCTCCACGACCCGGGCGAACTCCTCGCCGGAGTAGTCGAGCAGCCGCTTGCGCACGTTGGTTGCGGCGGTGAACACCAGCACGTCCGCGGGCGCCTCCTCGGCGCACGCGCGGACGGCGCCGGGGTCGAGCACGTCCAGCAGCCGGGCCGTGCCGCCGCACCGCTCCGCCGTGCCCTCGGCCGCCGGGAGGTCCCGGTCCGCGCACACGACGCTCGCCCCGTGCGCGGACAGCGCCAGCGCCGACTCCCTGCCGATCCCGCTGCCGGCCCCGATCACCACGGCCCGCCGCCCGTCGAGGCGGAAGAGCCCTTCATAACCCGTCATGCCAGCACCCTAGCGACTGGTCTGACCAGTGCACCAGGTCCACCCCCACCTCGCACGAAGGGCGGTCGCGGGGATCACGCCGCAATGCGGTCGGGGGTGCCGGTCAGGAGGGTTTCCTCCAGTCGGCCTCGCGGAGCTCGTACTCCACCTCGCCCTGGTCCGAGCCGTCGATGACGTCCGGCCAGTCCTCGAAGAAGGTGCGGACGTAGCGCAGGCCGCACTTCTCCATCACCCGCCTGGACCCCCGGTTCACGGCCATCGTCTGCGCGAAGACCCGCGTCGCGCCGAGCTCGGCGAACGCCTTGTCGATCAGCGCGAGCGAGCCTTCGGTGCCGTAGCCCCTGCCCCAGGACTCCTTGCGCAGCCGGTAGCCGAGCTCGGGCTCGTCGTCGGCGCCGCCCCGCGGCGGACGCAGGTGGAACCAGCCGATGAACTCGCCGGTGCCCTTCTCGATGGCGGCGAAGAAGCCGGAACTGATGAACGCGGGCAGCGTCTCGTTCTCGACCACCTCTCGCGGGGTGGGCTTGCCGCCGTTGAGGAAGCGCATCACGTCGGGGTCGTTGTGCAGGACGAAGAGGTTGTCGGCGTCGCTGTCGGCGAAGCGCCGCAGGATGAGGCGGTCGGTCTCCAGAAAGGTCTCCACAGGCCAAAGCTAGCCGTGGCGGCGGCGCACCCTCGAAGGCTTTTTGCCTGGAGCACCGCGCGCTCTCCCCGGCACTGACATCGGCCGCCGGTGCCGGCGGCAGATGCTGGAGTCCCATGTCGGATCGAATTTGACGGCGGGTGAGGGGATGTGGTCGGCTCGTGACTTATGTTTCTGATGGGATGAATAGCACCGCTTCGGGGGTAAGTGCTCCATGCCGCGGCGACCATGGCACGCCCTTGTGCGCGTGCTCGCTTCCGCGTCCATAGCAAGCACCGCACTGGTGGTGCCGCTCGACACGCCTGCCGCCGCTCAGGCCGCCGCGCCCGCGGACGGGCGGACCACCGGTCGCGCGATCCGGCCGGTCGCCGCCGTGGCGGAGCCCGTGCCCGCGGCGGTCAGCGTGCCGACGGAGGCGTCGCTGGCCACCAGAGCGGCGGGCGACTCGCCCGTGGGGCCCGCGGCCCCGGAGGTGACCACGCCCGCCGGGCCCGCGCTCATCGACCAGATCACCGCGGAGGCGCGCAAACGCCTCGACGAGCAGGGCCTGGGCGAGCAGCGCGGGCTGCTGCCCGACACCGCGCAGGCCCAGACGCTCACCCTGGCCAAGCCGGTCGCCGGGCTGTTCGACAAGCTCGGCCTGCCCAAGGCCACCTCGCCGCTGACCTACCGGCTCTGCCTGGAGAGCGCCGAGGTGCCGTTGTCCTGCTCCGTCACCCGGCCGCTCGGCACCCCGGTCGCGGCCGACGTTACCGGTGACGACGTCCCCGACCTGGGCGCGGACCTGGTGCCCGTCGGCGGGTCCGACGGGGTGGGGCTCGGGTTCGCGATCAAGCGGCTGCCCGGCGCCGACAAGGAGCTGAAGGCGCGGGTCTGGGCCGAGTACGACGGCAAGGTGTCGGTGGGCTTCGACGGTTTCCGGCGCGGCACGTCCCTGTCGGACACCGACTGGGGGACGTTCACCGTCGACCTCACGGGCAAGCGGGTCAAGGCCACCGTGAAGCGGACCGACCCGGGCGCGTCCGTCGCGACCGTCGCCGGGCTCACCGGACGCAGCATGGTCAGCCTGCGCCAGACGCCCGCCACCGAGCGGCTCACGCTCGACGCCACCCTCGACTCGCCCCGCCTGGACGTCACCAGCTCCGCCCCCGCCGAACTCGACGCCCTGGCCGCGACCGGGAACCAGTACACCCAGGCCGTGCTCGACAAGATGCCCGGCAGGGCCCAGGTCGAGCTGTCGCGCGCCAGGAGCGGCTCCGCCCGCGTCCGTTTCGCCAGTTCCGGCAGGATCGGCCGCGCCCAGCTGCACAACTACGTCTACCGCGACGGGCGGCTGGCCCGGGTGGCGAGCATGTCGCTGCGGAACGTCCCGCCGAAGCTGACCGCCCAGTACGGCACGACGGACGGCAAGCAGGTCCTGTCCGTGGACGCCGACCGTCCCAGGACGGGCCAGGCCCGCGTCCTGTACTACGACCGCGCGGCGGGCAAGACCGTGCTGCGCGCCGAGCTGAGCGATCTGCCCGCCCGCGTCCGCCTGGTGAACGACCTGGCCGAGCACCGCGTCACGCACACGACCAGCTCGGCCATCGGCCGGTTCGCGGTGGTCATGCAGCGCAACGAGGGCGCCATCTCCAGCCCGCGCGGCGGCCACGTCACGATGATCAAGGACGGTGACGCGGTCGGCGTCTCCGGGCTGCTGTCAGGACTGTCCGGCTTCGACGTGACGTACGGCGCCGCGCCGCGCGCCCACCTGGAGGTGGACGCCAAGGGCAGGTCGTTCGTCGGCGCGGCCAGCATCGACGGCACCCACCTGGCCAGGCTGGAGATCTCGAACACGCCCGCCAAGGTGGACGTGATGCTGGACCCGTCCGCCAGGAAGGCCGTCTACCAGGCCAGCGGCGTGATCGACAGGCTCCGCGCCTCCTACGCGAACCTCAAGTCGGGCCCCACCGTCGACGGCACCGTGCTCGGCGTGCGCGACGACGTGAAGACCACGTGGGAGCTGGGGGAGCGCTCGACCGTGGACGTCACGACCTCCTCGAAGCTGCGGAAGATCCAGGTGTACGCGAACAAGGCGTACGTGAGGCGTCCCGAAGGGGAGGACGTCCGGGCCGAGGTCGAAGGGATCAGCAAGCGGGCCACGCTCGTGGCCGACACCGCCGCCAGGACCCTGACCTGGACCTCCGACGGCCCGGTGGCCAGGGTCTCCGCGCTGGCCAGGGCCGAGCTGCAGGGCCGCGACGTCAGAGCCGCCGCCGAGGTGACGGGCGTGCCCGCCCGCTTCGACGCCTCCTGGGACGCGTCCGCCTACCGCTTCCGCGGGCTGTCGGGCCCCGTCGGCTCGGCCGCGCTCGCCTTCACCAACCACGACGGCGCCAAGGCCCCCACGGGCCCGCACCTGGCGGCCCACTACGACCAGGCGTCAGGCGATCTCGACGCGAGCGTGCAGGTCAAGGGCCTGTCCACGGTCCAGTTCAGCCCGCAGGGGCAGGGCTTCACCGCCGACTTCCGCTCCGCCAAGCAGACCTTCGCCCTCGACACCGACGTGAAGCAGGGCGACCTGCGCTTCGGCCTGCTCGGCACCGTCGGCCCGCTGCCCGGCCGCCTCGCCGTCTCGGCGTCCGACGCCGGGCTCACCTACGCGGGCTCCCGGCTGGACGTGCGGGCCCGCGCCTGGCTCGGCAAGGCGGGCGCGCTGGAGAAGATGCGTCCCGCGCCCGCCGTGCCCGGCGGCCTGTCGCTGGTGGACGGCGGCTGCGCGCCGGGGTCGGCGGGCTGCGGCCAGGGCTCCTTCTGCATGGCAGGTCACGGCTGCTTCGGCGTCCAGGGCTACCTGGACGTGACAGGGCTGCCCGACCAGGTCGCCGTGGACCTGGCCAAGAAGACGCTCACCTTCTCCGGCTACCGGCCCCGGCGCCGCAGCCTCGGCGTCTACCTGAACAGCAGCGTCCTCGCGCCGGTCCCCATCAGGGCCAGGGCCACCCTGACCGGGCTACCGTCCAAGATCACCAAGATGTCGGTCGGGCCGCTCGACGTGGCGCAGGGCAACACCGTCCAGGCGAACTACAAGATCGAGCCCGCCGCCACGCTCGGCTCGCTCGACGTGCAGGCGCAGGCGGGCGGGGTGCGCGGGCGGGTGGCCATGGACCCGGTGCCCGCGACGCTGGCCGTCCAGGGGACCTTCGGCGCCAAGACCCGCCTGCGCGTGCAGAACTCCGCCGCCGTCAAGCGGTTCAGCGCCACGGTGACCGTCGACGGGGCGGGCACCGGCGAGGCCCGCTTCAGCGACGTGCCCGCCACCTTCGGGGTCGACGCCGACGCGTCGGCGGCGGGCCTGCGCGTCCCCGCCGTCACCTACCGGGCCGACCGTGGCACCCTCGACGGCTACCTCGGCGTGGAGGGCAAGCTGGTGGACCCGGCCGGCAGGCTGGGCGACGTGTCGCTCGCCGTCACCGACCTGGCCCCCGACACCACGGTCAGGCTCAACCCCGACCAGTCGCTCGACCTGGTCTCCAAGCCCACGCCGACCGGCCGCATCGAGGTGCACGCCGGGCTGAGCGTCGATCCGGTGGCGCGGCAGCGGATCGCCGTCAGCAAGGAGGTCCCGTACACGACCGGCTTCCTCTCCTATCAGGTGGGCGGCGACTTCGGCCTGAACCGCAGCTCGATCAAGGACGTCTCGCTGACCGTCCAGCGCATGTCGTGGCTGAAGATCAGGCCGGGCAAGATCCCGTTCGGCATGAAGGCGCCACCCACGCTCGGCTTCGTCGCGCCCGGCTTCGAGGGGGCCTACGACCGGCTCTCGCTCGGCGCCGACGGGGTGGACCTGCGTCCCGACGTCCGCCTGGACGTCAGGCTGAGCAGGAAGATCGGCGAGGACGTCTTCCACGACGCGGTGCGGCTGGGCCCCGCCACGTCCCTGGCTCTGCGCCGCTACGACCAGCGGCTGCGCCGCATCGGCGCCAAGCAGGCGATCAGCGCGGGCGGCGTCCAGCTCGCCTGCCTGACGGTGGACGCCAAGCCGGGCTTCGCGTCCGGGCAGCGGAAGAACTCGATCACCCTGCGCGGCGCGGACGGGCCGCAGATGGTGTCGCTGCTCGACCCCGGCAACCAGGTGCCCGACTACGCGGTGGACCTGCTGACCCACTTCATGTCCCCGTTCCCGGGCGCGGAGTGGAAGGTGGCGGGCGTCAAGGCCGGGCACTGCGCCAAGCCCGAGCCCGCCTCCCGCGACCAGAGGTGACCCGCGTCAGGACGTGCTGTGCGCCAGGGCGTGCGTGAGGCGGTTGAGGGTGTGCTGGAGGCCGGTCAGCTCGGTGACGTCCATGCCGGTGGCCTCGGCGATCCTGCGCGGGACGCACAGGGCGCGCTCACGCAGCCGCACGCCCTCCGGGGTCAGGCGGACCTCCACCGAACGCTCGTCGTCGGGGCTGCGGTCACGGCGGACGACGCCCGCCGCCTCCAGGCGCTTGAGCAACGGCGACAGGGTGCCCGAGTCGAGGCGTAGCGACCTGCCCAGCTCCTTGACCGTCACCGGTTCCCGCTCCCAGAGCACCAGCATCACCAGGTACTGCGGGTAGGTCAGGCCGAGCTCGGCCAGCTCGCGCCGGTAGACCGCGTCGAGAGCGCGCGAGGCGGCGTGCACGGCGAAGCACACCTGGTCGTCGAGCGAGAGGCCATCCATGTCGGCCAGTCTATCGGTTTGACGGCGCGCCATTTAGTTGTGCACAATCAAATTGCCAACAACTGAAGGAGAGAACGTGAGCAGCCTCTACACCGCCATCGCCACCGCCTCAGGGCGCGAGGGTCGCGCCGTCTCGTCCGACGGGCGGCTCGACGTGACGCTCGCCCCGCCGAAGGAGCTGGGCGGGACGGGCGCGGGCACCAACCCCGAGCAGCTGTTCGCCGCCGGCTACGCGGCCTGCTTCGCCAGCGCCCTGAACCTGGTGGCCAAGCGGATGGAGGCCGACGTGTCGGAGGCGTCCGTCACCGCCGAGGTCGGCCTCGGCTCCAACGGCGACGGCGGCTTCGCGCTGTCGGTCACCCTGCGGGTCGAGCTGCCCGACCACCTGCAGGGCGAGGCCGGCCGCGCGCTGGTGGAGGCCACTCACCAGGTGTGCCCCTACTCCAACGCGACCCGGGGGAACATCCCCGTCGAGCTGGTGATCGAGTAGCGGCCGGCCCCGTCGCGTGGCCCGCTGCGGGGGAGTCGTGGCCGTGCCAGCGTGGGGCCGGTGGTTCCGGGGCGGGTGCGGTCAGCCGGGGTCGGTGTTTCCCGGTGGCGGGTTGTCGCCGTCGTAGGTCGTGAACGGCCGGTCGGTGAGGAAGGCGCGCAGGGCCTTGAGGTACGGGCCGGGGCTGTCGTGGCGGGGGTCGCCTTCCAGGTACACGAGCCTGGCCGCGGGCAGCGTCCGCCGGTAGTCGAGCGCGGCCGACCAGCTCTGGCCGTCGCACGAGCCCTTGACGACCAGCGCCGGTACCGTCAGCCCCGCCATATCCTGCCGCAGCCGAGAGGGCGGCAGCCGCTGCGCCAGGTTGGCGTAGCCTCCCGAACCCCGCAGCGCGCCGGACGGGCTCTGCGGCGGTGCGCCGGTTCGCGTGGGAGCTGTGCGCGCGGAGGGCGAGCCGGACGGGCAGGGGCCGGTGCCGGCCTCCCGGCGTAGCCGGTCCAGGTGGGCGTCGAGCTCGGAGTCGCCCGCGAAGGCGTGAGCGGCCCGAGGATCGACCCTGAGCAACGTGTACGCCGCCAGGACGCGCGGCGACAGGACGTTCCGCGACGGGGACAGCAGGGTGGCCGTCGACGGCGTGCGGTCGAGGGCGGCGGGGGAGGAGAAGACGACCTTGGAGACCCGGTCGCGGTGGGCGGCGAGATAGGCGGCCGCGAGCTGGGCGCCGTAGCCGTGGCCGATGAGGGTCAGTCGTTCCGCGCCGATCGTCTGACGGATCGCGTCCAGGTCCGCCACGTCGCGGGACAGGCCGTAGCCGTGCGGGTCGGCCAGCCGTTCGGAGCGTCCCGCGCCGAGCTGGTCGTAGACGTACACCGGGTACCCGTCGGCGGTCAGGCCGCCGAAGAACGCCGAGTCGCCCTTCAGGTCGGCCAGCCCCGGGCCGCCGTGCAGGAATACGACGGGGTCCGTACGGGTGACGCGCTTGGGCGTCAGGCGCACGTACGCCAGCCGCGAGCCCGTCGGCAGCCGCCACTCGCGCTGACCGGCCACCGGCGGCAACGGCGAGAGTGCTTCCGGCGGCGGACGCAGGGTGGCGCCGGTGACCTGCCAGACGACCGCGACCTCGATCCCGAGGATCACGAGCGCCCGCGTCCACCGCCCCCATGCCACTCGCGGCCTGGGGACGCAGAGCAGCAGCCCGAGGAAGAACACCGACGCGAACACGGCGAGCCCCACGACCGTGAACACGTCCGGGTCGCCCGTCAGCATCGCCGTCCCGGCCAGCCCTGCCAGGCCGAGCACCGGTGACATGGCCAGCACGGCCGCCCCGGTCAGCAACCTGACCGCCCACCTGGCAAGAGCACGCACAGGTCGAAGCTAGCCCAAACCGGACGTACGGGTCACCGAAACACGGGTTTCGGCCACGACGGGGCAGGCCGCAGAGCCGTCCCCGGGGCGGAGCCGTCCTGAGGCGGTGCGGCCGCAGGGCCGGGCCGAGGCGGGGGCGGAGGCGGCCGTTGTGGGGCGCGTCCGGGACCGGGCCGGGGGAGAGGTGGGCGTGCGGTCGTTCACCCGCCCCTCTACCCCGGCGCTGGCCGGACGATCAGTTGCTGTCGATGAACTGCTGGGCGAGCGTCCTGCCCAGGTTGACGGCCTGGGTGTGGTTCTCGATGGTCGACACCTTGGTGCCGGAGCCGGTGAAGACGATGTAGGTGACACCGGTGTCGGTGCCGCCGTTGCTCGGGTCCGGGTTGATGCCGAGGTCGGCGGCCGTCCGGTAGGACGCCTCGCCGATGATGCCGCTCGGCCCCGTATCACCCATCACCGCGTACTCGACCTGGCCGTTGTAGACGACCGCCACCACCGTCCCGCAGTCGATGCCCTTGGTCCGGTAGTCCCAGATCGAGCTGACGCTGGGCACCACCACGTAGGGGAGCTGCGCCGCGTTGAGCGGGGTGTCGGTGCTGGTGTGGCAGAACGTGTCGGCCTGGAAGCAGCAGTCGGTGCTCTCGTTGCACTGCGTCGTGCGGATGCCGTCGCAGTCGATGTCCATGTCGCCCTTCCAGAAGACCGCGCCGGTCTTGTTGCACACGGCCACGGTGGCCGTGCTGACGTCGGAGTCGGTCTTGTACTTGCCGTTGGAGATCTGGCTGCACGTGGTCACCTTGGCCAGGAGCTGGTCGGCGGTGGGCCCGGTGGTGCCGCCGCTCGCGGTGCCGGTGACCGTGGCGCTGTGCCCGGACTCGTTGCCCGCCGCGTCCACCGCGGTGATCGTGTACGTGTGCGTGGAGCCGGCCGCCAGCCCGCCGATCGTGGCGCTGGCCGTCGGAGAGGTGGCCACGACGGTGGTGCCCTCGTAGACCTTGTAGCCGGTGACGCCCACGTTGTCGGTGGAGTCCGTCCAGGCCAGGGAGATGCTGCTGGCCGAGGTGCCGCTCACGCGAGGCCCGGCGGGGACGGTGGGGGCCTGCCCGTCGGGGCCGCCTGAGCCGCTCACGGAGAGCCGGTCCACGTTGGGCCCGCCGTTGGCCGAGGTGCCGGTCGCCCGGATCGTGTTGACCCCGGCGTTCAGGGTGACGGTGACGTTGCCGTCGGCCCAGGTGTCCCAGGTGCCGGTGCTCGGGAAGTTCACCCCGGACGCGGCCACCGACCCGTTGACGGCGATGTCCATCGGCCGGGTCACGGTGGTGCCGTTGGCGTAGCGGAAGGTCAGCGTGTGGCTGCCCGCCTCCTCCACGTTGACGCTCCACTCGATGTACCCGCCGGCCGTGTTGACGTAGTCGACGAAGCCGGTGCCGGTGTAGCCGGTGTGGTTGGTCGCCACCGTGGCCTGCGACAGCGTGGCGGCCTCCGCCTGGTACTCGGTGGCGGGGGCGTCGGCGAGGGTCGCCTCCAGGTAGTCGAGGTTGGGGTTGCCGCCCGCGTTGGTGGCGGTGACGCGGATCTTGTTGTCACCGGCGTTGAGCGTCGCGGTGAGCGTGGACGTGGCCCAGGTGTCCCAGTTCGCGGTGGGGCCGAACGAGCGGTTGGCCGAGACGACGGTCCCGTTCACCGAGACGCTGGCGGTGCGCGCGGTCGTGGTGCCGTTGGCGTATCGGATGGCCAGAGTGGCGGTACCGGCGGCGGGGGCGTTGACGGTCCACTCGGTGTACGGGCCGGAGACGTTGTCGCTGTTGACGAAGCCGGTGCCGGAGAAGCCGGTGTGGTTGGCCTCGACGACGCCCTGGACGTTGGTGGCGTTCTCGGCCTCGTACCTGATGGTGGCCGCCTGCGCGGGCAGCGCCGCGAAGGCCGTGACCACCAAGGAGAGCAGGGTGAGCAGGATCAGGGGGGCGCGGCGTAAGCGCGCCCGGGCTGGAGGATGCACGGGCTGGCCCTTCTGCCTTTTGTTAGGAAAATTTCCTAACAACTGGAGATGGGACCACTCCGTCATTTCCCCGTCAACCCTGACAAGGGGCCTAAAGTGTCAGCCTGAAGTGATCAAGCCAGCACCTGCGGTCGGCCGCCTGCTGTAGGGGATAGCGCTTGCTGCGGGTTGTGGGGTGAAATGTCACCATCCTCTAGAGGTTGGAGACTGACCGTGCCCTTGTTCGACCTGCCGATCGACCAGCTTCGCGCCTACCGCCCCGACCGCGACGAGCCCGCCGACTTCGACGCGTTCTGGTCGCGGACGCTCGCCGAGGCGCGCGAGCTGGACCTGGCGGCGGCTTTCACCCCCTACGACGTGCCGTTCGCCCTGGTGGACGCCTACGACGTCTCGTTCGCGGGATGGGGCGGCCACCGCATCAACGGCTGGTTCATCGTGCCCAAGGGTGCTGACGGCCCGCTGCCGTGCGTGATGCACTACATCGGCTACAGCGGCGGACGCGGGTTCCCGCACGACCACCTCGCCTGGCCCGCGGCGGGGTACGCGGTGTTCGTCATGGAGACCCGCGGCCACGGCGGCGCCAGCCCGCACCACCCCGGCGCCACCGGCGACCCGTACGGCGACTCCACCCCGTACGCGCCGGGCCTGATGACGAAGGGCATCCTCGACCCCGAGACCTACTACTACCGCAGGGTCTTCACCGACGCGGTCAGGGCGGTGGACGCGGCCGCCGCCCACCCCGCGGTGGACGCGAACCTGATCATCGCCTCGGGCGGCAGCCAGGGCGGCGGCATCGCCCAGGCGGTCACCGCGTTGCATCCGTCCATCAAGGCGGCGCTCATCGACGTCCCGTTCCTGACGCACTACCGCCGCGCGGTGGAGATCACCGACCGGGACCCGTATCAGGAGATCGTCCGGTTCCTGGCGACCCAGCGCGACACCGCCGAGCAGGTGTTCCGGACGCTGTCGTACTTCGACGGCGTGAACTTCGCCGCCCGCGCGCAGGCGGCGGCCCTGTACTCGGTGGCGCTGATGGACTACACGTGCCCGCCGTCCACGGTGTTCGCCGCGTACAACCACTGGCAGGGCCCCAAGGAGATCAGCGTCTGGCCCTGGAACGGGCACGAAGGCGGCAGCGGCTCCCAGCGCGAGGAGCAGCTGCGCTACCTGCACAAACTCCTCGCGTCAGGCTGACGTCCCGCCCGGTCCGGTACGGATCGGCCGTACCGGACCGGCGCGGACGCCCGTCAGTGAGACTGCCTCAGTGGGACTGCTCTGTCACCAGGAAGGCGACGGCTCCCTGCTCGTCGGGCCCCGCGTCGAGCGCCTTGTCCTCGAGCACGGTCGCGGCCACGGGGTCGAGATAGACCCGGGCCCCTTCGGCCTCGACGACCGCGTCGGCCGGCTCCGGCTGCGTCGCCAGCGACAGGGTGAGCGAGGTCGCCCCCTCTCCCTGGGACGAGATGCGGATCCCGCTCTGCTCGGGCTCCGGTGCGGAAGCGGTCAGGTCACGGATCGCCTGGGCTGCGTTGGCTGTCAGGGTGAGCACTACGGCTCCTCCTCACGGTCGACGTACATGAACTGCCTGCCCTTCCCGCTTATGTGCCGCTAAACCATCATCCGCCGGATTTTTGCCTCCTGTTTCGCGGGGCTGTCGGTGAACATGAGGTACGGAGCTCACCGCGTACCGGGAAGTCCATGCATGCGCGGTTCGGCGCCGGACGGCGGGCGGTGATCGCCCAACGGCACGTGACGCTGGTGCTAGGCTATGACCGAATGTCCTAATCAGTCATAGCTTGAACCGGAGGCCGGGAATGGCCGTCGCCTTCACGGACGCCGACAGGGAGCGCATCACCCGCTCCCTGCTCGACACCGCGGAAAGGCTCTTCGCCACCCAGGGGCTGAAGAAGACCTCGCTCGACGAGCTGGTCGCCCCCGCGGGCATCGCCAAGGGCAGCTTCTACGCGTTCTACGACTCCAAGGAGACCCTCTACAAGGACGTCATGATCCGCCGGGCGCCGATGATCGGCGAGCGGCTGAAAGAGGTGCTCGACCGTCCGCCGGGCGTCGAGGCCCTCGTCGCGCTGATGCGGGCGACCACCGAGGTGCTGACCACCGACCCCTTCTACCGCCGCCTGCTCACCCACCCCGACGAGCTGGAGGCCGTCGCCAGGAGGGTCGGCGCCGAGGAGGTCGAGCGCGTCGTCACCCCTCACCTGATCGCGCCGCTGGCCGAGTACTTCGCCAAAGGGCAGGGCGACGGCGTCCTCGTCGCCGACGTCGACCCCGAGGTGCTCGTCGGCGTGGTCCGCACGGTCGGGCTCGTCGTACTGAACCGCGACCGGTTCGGCGCCGGCTACGAACAGGTGCTCGACGCCACCATCAACGCACTGGCAAGGGGGCTCGTCGCATGAGCGTGCTGGAGAGATATGCCCGCCGGGTGGGCATGACCGACGAGGCGTGGAAGCGGCACGCCAACCCGTGGAGCGTCTGGACCAGGTTCGCCGCGATCCCGCTGATGATGCTGGCGATCTGGAGCAGGTCGTGGATCGGCTGGTGGGCGCTGGGGCCGGTCGCGCTGGTCGTCGTCTGGCTCGTGGTCAACCCGCACGCCTTCCCGCCGGTCGAGCGGCCGGAGAGCTGGGCGGCCAAGGGCATCTACGGCGAGAAGATGTGGCTGCTCGACAGGTCGCTGGTCACCGGCGACCACCGCAAGGTGCAGCGGCTGCTCGTCGCCGTGGGGCTCGCCGGGTTCGCGCTGCTGATCTGGGGCCTGGTGGCGCTGGAGGTCTGGCCCGCCGTCTTCGGCGCGTCGCTGGTGGTGCTCGGCCAGCTGTGGCGCATCGACCGCCTCGGCCAGCTCTACGAACGCCACCGGCCCGCCTGGCGAGCGGGCGGCGTGCCGGGCGCCCCCCAGGCGGCACGTTCCGCGAACCCCGACCGGGCTACCTGCCGGGCTGCCTACTGGGCCGCCTACCGGGCGAGCAGTTCCACCGGTGCGCCGAGGGTGCGCGACACCTCGAGCGCCGTGCCCGCCACCAGCGGGCCCAACTCCTGGGCGTCGGCCACCGACAGCTCGTGGGTCAGCGTCGAGATGCTCACCCCGGCCACCACGTGGCCGGTGTGATCGAACACGGCCGCGCCCACGCAGCGGATGCCCTGCTCGTTCTCCTCGTCGTCGATCGCGAAGCCGTGCTCCCTGACCACCGCCAGGTGGCGGCGGAGCGCGGCCAGCGAGGTGAGCGTGCCGGGCGTGCGCCTGGTCAGCCCCGTGCGCGAGGCGATACTCGCCACCTCCTCCTCGGACATGGCCGCCAGCATCGCCTTCCCGATCGCGCTGGAGTGCAGCCACAGCGACATGCCCACCCGCGACGGCATCTGGTACGGCTTGCGCCCCTCCAGCTTGGCCGCGTAGACGGCCTCGTCGCCGTTCAGCACCGCCAGATGCACGGTGTAGCCGGACTGGTCGTGCAGGCGTTGCAGCACCGGCGACGCCTGACGTACCGGGTCGAAGCGGGCGAGCATCCGGCCCGCCAGCGTGAGGATCTTGGGGCCAGGCAGGTAGCCCCCGGTGCCGTCGGGGCGGGCGAAACCGTGCTCGGCCAGCGACTGCAGGATGCGGTGCGTGGTCGACTTGGGCAGCCCGGTCGCCGTGGCGATCTTGGTTACGCTCTCGTGCTCGGCCAGCGCCTCCAGTACCCAGAGCGCCTTGTCGATAGCGGTGCTTGGCCGTTGCTCCACCGATCAAGCATACTCAGCGGGCCAGCCAGCCACCGTCGACGACCAGCACGTGCCCGGTGACGTAGTCGGAGGCGGCGGAGGCGAGGAACACCGCCGCGCCCTGCAGGTCCTGCGGGCGGCCCCAGCGTCCGGCGGGGATCCGCTCCCTGATCTGGGCCTCGCGCGCCTCGTCCTCCCGCAGGGCGCGGGTCACGTCCGTGGCGATGTAGCCGGGGGCGATCGCGTTGACCTGGACTCCTCTGGGCGCCCACTCGTTCGACAGCGCCTTGGTCAGGCCGGCCACGGCGTGCTTGGCCGCCGCGTACGACGCCACGTTGACGCCGCCCTGGAACGACAGCAGCGACGCGATCGAGATGACCTTCGTCGCGCCGTGCTCCAGGAGGGTCTGGCTGAGCACGTAGACCGCGTCGAGGTTGACGGCCATCACCTGCCGCCAGTCGTCCAGCCCGGACGAGCCGCGCCTGATCGTGCCCGCGTTGTTGACCAGGATGTCCACTCGGCGCCCGGCCAGCAGCGGCTCCAGCGCGGGCCGGATCGCGGCCGGGTCCGACAGCTCGAGCACGAGCTTGTCCACGTCCCGGCCGAGCAGCTTGACCTGGCGCTCGGTCTCGTCGAGGTCGTCGTGGTGCCCGTGCAGGATGAGGTCGGCCCCGGCCCTCGCGAGGCCGACCGCGATCTCCCTGCCGATCCCCGCGCGCGCCCCCGTGACAAGAGCGGTGCGGCCGGTGAGTGAGAAGAGCTCCATCGTCACCGCATCTCGGTGATGGCGACGTGGTCCATGTCGTCGAACGCCTGGTTCTCGCCCGCCATGGCCCAGACGAAGGCGTAGCTGCGGGTGCCGAACCCGCAGTGCACCGACCAGCTCGGCGAGATGACCGCCTGCTCGTTGGCGACGACCAGGTTGCGGGTCTCGTCCGGGCGGCCCATCAGATGGATGATCCGCTGGTCCTCGGGCAGGTCGAAGTAGAGGTAGACCTCGGTACGGCGGTCGTGGGTGTGACACGGCATGGTGTTCCACATGCTGCCCGGCTCCAGGACGGTGACGCCCATGACGAGCTGGCAGCTGCGGATGCCGTCGGAGTGGATGTACTTGTGGATGGACCGGTCGTTGGAGCCGTCGGCGCTGCCCAGGCGGAGCGGCTCGACGTCCTTCAGGCGCGCGTGCGTGGTGGGCAGGCTCTCGTGGGCGGGCGCGCTGACCAGGTAGAACGTCCCGCCTTCGAAGGTGACGTCACGCGCGCCCCTGCCGACGTACAGGCAGTCCTTGTTGTCCAGCTGGTACGGCACGCCGTCGACCTCGACGGTGCCCGGCTCCCCGATGTTGATCACGCCCAGCTCGCGCCGCTCCAGGAAGTGCCCGGCGCGCAGCTGGTCGAGCGCGGGCAGCGAGGTTCTGCGCAGCGGTCTCACTCCGGCGACGACCAGCCGGTCCTGATGGGTGTAGACCCCGTCCACCTCGGGTCCGAACAGATCCTCGACGAGGTAGCGGCTCCGGAGCTGCGTGGTGTCGAAGTGGCGGATCTGGTCGGGCGCCGTGGCATGCCGTGTTTCCATCTCTTCCCTCCGGTAGTTCCGCGTCCTACGATCCTAAGCACGGAACGCTGTTCTATCCAATGGAACGCCTTGTCCCCCCGGAGGCGCGCGATGTATCAGCAGAACTTCGATCCCACCGGCTCCCTCTGGCTGTCGGCCCTCCTGGCCGCACTTCCGCTGCTGGCAGTGCTGGTGCTGCTGGGCGTCTTCAAGTGGAAGGCACACTGGGCGGGCATCTCCGGCCTGGTCGTCGGCCTCCTGATCGCGGTGCTGCCCTTCGCCTACGGCATGCCGATCGGCCAGGCGCTCGACTCCGCCGTCTACGGCGCGGCCCGGTCGGTGCTGCTGATCCTGTGGATCACGTTCAACGCCATCTGGATCTACAAGATGACCGAGAAGAGCGGCCACTTCGCGGTGCTCCGCCGGGCCTTCCAGGGGGTCAGCGACGACAAGCGGATCACCGCCATCGTCATCGCGTTCTGCTTCGGCGCGCTGATCGAGGCCCTGGCCGGAGGCGGCTCGCCGATCGCCATCTGCGCGGTCATGCTCATCGCCCTCGGCTTCGAGCCGATGCGCGCCGCCGTCATCGCGCTCATCGCCAACACCGCGCCCGTCGCGTTCGGCGGCATGGGCAACCCCATCACGATCCTCGGCAGCGTCACCGAACTGCCGCCCGAGCCGTTCGGCGCCATGGCGGGACGCCAGACCGCCTTCATCGCGCTGCTCGTCCCGTTCATCCTGGTCTTCGTCGCTGACGGGCGGCGCGGCCTGCGCCAGGCGTGGCCGGCGGCGCTCGTCGCGGGGCTCAGCTTCGGCGCGACGCAGATCCTCATGTCGCAGGTCAACTACCTGCTCACCGACATCGCCGCGGCGCTGGTCTCGGCCGTCGTCCTGGTCGGCTTCGGCAAGATCTGGAAGCCCGCCGAGACGGTCGGCCTCACGCCCGCCCCCACGCCGATGGCCGGCGGCTCGGTGGACGACCCGGCGTTCGTCCGCACCCACGGGCGTCCCGGCGGCGACAGCACCGCCGACAAGATCGCCGCCTTCGCCCCGTACGCCGTCATCATCGCGCTGTTCTCCATCGCGCAGATCCCCGCGATCAAGGCCTTCCTCGGCGGCTTCACCGTCAAGCCCGCCTGGCCGGGCTTCCACCTGGTCAGCCCGGCGGGCAAGGCCGTCCCCGTGGTCTACGAGCTCCCGTGGGCCTCGCACCCGGGGACGCTGCTGTTCGTCTCCGGCCTGCTCACGCTGCTCGTGCTGCGGATCAGCCCGGCCTCGGCGCTGGCGACCTACGGCGCCACGATCCGCCAGTTCGGCTGGGCCATCGTGACCATCCTCGCGGTCTTCGCGCTCGCCTTCGTCATGCAGTTCTCCGGGCAGATCCAGACGCTCGGGCTGTTCCTGGCGGGCGCCGGCGCGTTCTTCGCGTTCCTGTCGCCGGTGGTCGGCTGGTTCGGGGTGGCGATCACCGGCACCGACGCGGGCGCCAACGCCCTGTTCGCCAAGCTGCAGACCACGGCCGCCGGTCAGCTCGGCGTCCCGCCCGAGCTGTTCGGCGCGGCCAACAGCGCCGGTGGCGTCATGGGCAAGATGATCTCCCCGCAGAACCTGGCCATCGGCACGGCCGCCGTCGGCCTGGTGGGGGAGGAGGGCAACCTGTTCCGCCGGGTCATCGGCTGGAGTGCGGCGCTGCTGCTCATCCTCTGCGTGCTGGTCTTCCTGCAGTCGACGCCGGTGCTCGGCTGGCTCGTCCCCTGACGGCCCGCGGGCCCCTGACCCGCCACCCTCTCCGCAGGTCAGGGGCCCGCGTGGCAGGGCGGCCTGTCCCGGGTATGGGGAGCAGGTGAGAGTAGTGGCACTGGCCGACACGCACGCGCCCCGCAGCTGGCGCTCGATGCCGCTCCGGGTGGCCGAGCAGCTCGCCGACGCCGACCTGATCCTGCACGCCGGTGACGTGTGCGTCCCGTCCGTGCTGCGCGAGCTGGCCGCGTACGCGCCGGTCCGCGTGGTCAAGGGCAACAACGACGGCCCGGACCTGGACGCGCCCGAGACCCTCGAGTTGATCCTCGACGGGCTGCGCGTGGCCATGATCCACGACAGCGGGCCCGCGCGCGGACGTCTGGAGCGGATGCGGCGCCGCTTCCCCGAGGCCGACCTGGTGGTCTTCGGACATTCGCACATCCCGCTCGACGAGTCGGGCGACGGGCTGCGGATCTTCAATCCCGGCTCCCCGACCGACCGCCGCCGCCAGCCGCACGGCACCGTCGGCGTGCTGACCATCGAGCACGGCGTCCTCAGAGAGGTGCGGATCATCCCGGTCAGCTGACGCGCACGGTCAGCTGACGCGCACGGTCAGCTGACGCGCACGGTCAGCTGACGCGCACGGTCAGACGTCGCCGACTTCGCGGGGAGTGAGGCCGAAGGCTTCGGCCACCGGGCGCCAGAAGGTGACGAAGAGGGTCTTCGCCTCCTCGGCCTCCTTCGAGCGGGCCACGCCGCGGCTGTAGTCGCGGTCCTTGGCGATCGGGCCCTTGCAGCCGGCCTTCAGGTAGCGTCGCGCCCAGGACAGGAACGCCGCGTCGGCCTGGTACGACAGGTCCAGCGCCCGTACGAGCGTCCGCTTGACCTCCGCGCCGCCGGGGACGTCGCCGACCTCGAGCAGGCGGGCCGCGGCGAGCTGGTCCCGGCGGGCACCGGTGATCTTCTGAAGGGTGTCGGCACGGCCCGCCCGGCAGGCGCTGACGCCCGCGACGGCCTCCTTCAGCCCGGACCGGGCGTCGCCGCCGCCGGACAGCAGGTGGTCCACGGCGGCGGCCTGGGCCGTCCCCGCGTCACCCTGCTGCTGGGACGGCGCGGGAGGGGCCGTGACCGACCCCGCAGTGCCTCCCACAGTGCCTTCCGCAGTGCCTCCCAGCGGTACGACCTGCGGCGACCGCCCGGCGACCAGCCACCCCGCCAGGCCGATCGCGAGCACGGACACCGCCAGGGCGGCGAGCACCGGCCACCTGCGCCAGAACCTGCCCCGCTGCGCGCGCAGCCGGTCGAGGCGCGAGCCCGGCGGATGTTCCTCCCCGCCGGCCGGGAACGTTCCCTCGCGAGCAGCCCCGAAGGGAGAGCCCTCGGAGGAGGTCGGCGCGTGGGGCGGCTTGTCGTGAGCCGTCACGAAGAACGAGATCTTCGGCGCGGGCACGTACCGGGGGATCTCGCGTATCTGGGGCGGCCTGTCAGGGGGCGTCGCGCGCGGCCGCCGGCTGCGGGGTGTCGCGCGGAGCGGGTTCTCGTGAGCCTGGGGCGGCGGTTCGTAGGGCGGACTCTCGCGCGCGCCCGCGCTGGGCGGCACCACATGGGGCGCCGCGAACGGGCCGGATTCCTGGACGGGGGCGAGAGGCGCCGCGCAGCGGGGACACTGCCGGAGGGCGCCCACGTCGGCCCCGCACCGCCCGCACACACGGTTGTTCACCAAGACGCTCTCCCGAAATGGCCTCAAAAAACAGGCGAAAAGGGGTGTGCTTATCTCTGTCCGGACAATGCATGAGGCTATTTGATAACGACCCTTTGGTGAAGCCTTGGAGGGTTCGTAAACTCATCGCGTCTGCGATGGGAGGGCCCATGGTTCTCGAAAGCTCCGACGCCGGCCGTCTGCGGGCGGCTTCACCGCAGCTCGGCAGGGCGCGGATGAGCAACGTGACCCGCTATCTCTGCGCCGCCGCATACCTCGACAGCGGCTGGCGTGACAAGGTCCTGTCGGAACTTTTATTGGACGAATTTCGCGCAGTAGCGCCCTCCCATGGAGGATTCGACCTTATTCCGGTGATCCATCATTGCCGCCGGTCCAGGTCGGTCCTGGTGGTCCGCGACGCGCTGATCACGCTGATCGTCGTCACCGGGCTCGTCCTGCAGCCCCTGGCCACGATCGGCTGGCTGGCCGCGATGGTGCCCTTCGTCCTGCTCACGACGGAGCCGGTCCGGCGGGGTCCGCTGTACGTGCGCGTCCTGATCTGGATCTGGGCCGGGCCGGCGCTCGCCTGGCCGCTCGCCATGCTGGCCTTCCCCACCTTGGTGAGCGCGCCCGCCTCGGGGCCGGGCGCGTTGTTCGTCCCCCTCGCCATACTCGTCACCGCCCTCGCCTACCGCATCGCCACCTACATGACGCTGAGCCGGACGCTCGGGCCCGGCGCGCCGGAGCCGGCGGTCGTGAGCGCCCAGCCGAAGCTGGCGCGCCGCCTCGACTACCTGCGCAGGGCGCAGTGGGGCAACGTGACCATGTACGCGGGCGAGGACGCGTTCATGGGCGCGGGCACAGTCGAACGGAGCTGGTCCATCGCCGTCGAGCTGGACCGGGTGCGGAGCCAGCGGACGCCCAGGCGGCAGGCCGAGCCCGTCGACCTCGACCCGGTGGAGCTGCACGCCCACGTCCGCGCCCGCCTGGTCGAGATGCGCGACAACGTGCTGCGGCCGAACGAGAGCCTCCGGCGGCTCGACATCGGCGACCACGTGGTCACCCGAGGCCGCTACACGCCGACCGACTGGGGGGACGACGCGGGAGCCCACCCGATGGTCGACGCGTCCGGGCTGCCCCGGCCCAAGGCCACCGCCGAGGAGATCGCCGCCATCGCCCGCCACCCGCAGGGCGGCATCCGCTACTACCAGCGCGTCACCATTACCAACGCCGGGCAGGAGATCCGCCACCGCGACGGCGGCCTGGTCGCTCCCGCCGAGGACCAGGAGGCGCTCACGTCCGCCTTCATCCACCTCGCGGTCGAGGGGCGGATGCTGACCACGCAGTTCGTGGTCACTGTGCTGCCGCCCGTCCGGGAGCGCTACCACCTGGTCGACCGCCTGCCGACGATGACGACCGGCGCGATCGCGTGGGAGGCGGCGAGCAGGCTCAAGCTGCGCCTGCTGCGCGACGTCCTGGCGGGGCCGGCGCGGCTCGTCCGCGTGGTGGTGCAGGCCGTCCGGCAGGCCAACCTGACCTCCGCCCCCTCGCGCCACCTCGTCTACCCGTACGGGGCCGGCTTCAGCGTGCGGGAGCTCGGCGCGAGCCGCGACCTGCAGACCTGCGTCCAGGCGCTCGACGCCAGGAAGTACGTCAAGCTCATCGAGCAACGCCTCACCGAGGCGGTCCTGGACTTCCTGGAGGAACGCGGCATCGAGACCCGCGCCTACCGCATCCAGGCGGCCGGGGTGGTCATGAACACCATGACGTCCGGCCCGGGAGGGCTGATCACCGGCCCGCTCACCCTCGGAACCCCCGCGGCCGGCCGCGTCGGCCGCTCGTGACGGCGGCCCTCCCCGCGCCGTTCACCCCGGCTCTCCCCGGAGTGCACCGGCAGGCCGCGGCAGTGGACGATCATGCTGGACGCACATGCGGGACTCTCCTTCTCGTCGGCCTGTCGCAGAACGTCCACCTCTCCATCGTGCCAGGTCAGCGGCGCCCGGCGGGCGATTGCGCCGCCCGGGGGCCGCTGACGGCCCGCGGCGGGCGAGGTAGGGCGGGCACTACCGCGAAGACGGGTGGCAGCGGGGGTCCGGCGCCGCGGCGCGCTCGGAATGCTGGTCACTGATCAGACCCGAGCATCGGAGGACCTCTTGGCAACCGCGTCCATCACCCGAGCCCAGCGGGGCAGCGACTTCGCCCACCTGGCGCGCCGCGTCGCGCAGGAGGGCCTGCTGGATCGCCGGCCCTGGTACTACGCGGCCCGGATCAGCCTCGTGGCGGGCCTGTTCGCCGGCAGCTGGGCGGCGTTCGTGCTCACCGGCGACTCCGGGTGGCAGTTCCTCGTCGCGGCCCTGCTCGCCGTGGCGTTCGCCCAGGTCACGCTGCTCGCCCACGATCTGGCGCACGGCCAGGTGCTCCGCACCCGGCGGGCCAGCCGGATCGCCGGGCTGTTCGTGGGCAACCTGGCCGTCGGCCTCAGCTACGGCTGGTGGCAGGACAAGCACACCCGGCACCACGCCAACCCCAACCACGAGGACCACGACCCGGACGTCGCGCCGGACGTGCTGATCTGGTCGGCCAAGCAGGCCGAGGCCAGCCGGGGGCTGCCCCGGTTCGTCGGCCGCTGGCAGGCGTTCCTGTTCTTCCCCCTGCTCACGCTGGAGGGCTGGAACCTGCACGTGTCCAGCCTCAGGGCGATGCGCCGCCGCACGCTGAAGAACCGCGGCACCGAGGCGCTGCTGCTGCTCGCGCACTTCGCCGCCTATTTCGGCGCGATCTTCGCGGTGCTGCCTCCCGGCAGGGCGGTGCTGTTCCTCCTCGTCCACCAGGCGTGCTTCGGCGTCTACCTCGGCTGCACGTTCGCCCCCAACCACAAGGGCATGCCGATGTTGACCGCGGAGGACGAGCTGGACTTCCTCCGCCGCCAGGTTCTGACCTCCCGCAACGTCCGGGGCGGACGGGTGGTGAACACCGTGCTGGGCGGCCTCAACTACCAGATCGAGCACCACCTGTTCCCCAGCATGCCGTCCTGCAATCTGCGCAGGGCGCAGCCGATCGTCCGCGAGTACTGCCAGGCGCTGGGCGTGGACTACGCCGAGTCCGGGCTGCTGGAGTCGTGGGGGCAGGCGCTGCGCCACCTGCACGCCGCCGGAGCGCCGCTGCGCCAGAACTGACGTCCGGAACCGGCGGCCGGAACTGACGGGACGGGACGGCGAACGCCGCGCCGATGCCCTCGACGGCTTACGGCTGCCGCGAGTCGGCGTACCCTAGAGGCCCATACGCACCAAGCGAGCGTCAGCATCGGTGAAGCTTCTCGCGCGGCGGGAATGTGACAGGGGTAAACCGGGATATGTGCGGCGGCGACCATAGCGGGCACCGGCCGATCACCACAGACCTTTCCGGCCTGCGCGACTGGGTCCAGCGCCGCGGGGCCGAGGCGGGCATCAAGGGAGTGCGGCTCGACGACCTCGTCATCGGGGTCAACGAGGCCGCGATCAACGTCCTCGAGCACGGCGGCGGCACGGGCACCGTCTCCATCTGGGACGACGACGCGTACCTCACCGTCGACATCGTCGACTCGGCCGGGCTGCTCACCAGCGACCGCGCCCGCACGCAGCGCCCGCCCGAGGGGGCGAACCGCGGCTTCGGCCTGTGGCTGATGGGCCTGCTGTGCGACGAGTTCACGGTCAGCCAGGAAAGCGGCAGGTCACGGGTCCGGCTGCGGATGCGGTTGTAGCGAACGCGCCCCGGGGGAAGGGAGGAGGAGACACCGGAACCTGGGGGAGGCGCCGATGACCACGTACCTGCTGGCCGAGGTGACCGGCGCCGATCTGGCCGCCGCGCGGATGCAGATGGCGCTCTCGCTGGGCTGGCACATCGTCATCGCCTGCTTCGGCGTGGGCATGCCCGCCATCACGCTGATCGCCGAATGGCGCGGCCACCGCACCGGCGACGTCCGCTACCGGTTGCTGGCCCGCCGCTGGGCCAGGGCGATGGGGGTGCTGTTCGCGGTCGGCGCGGTCTCGGGGACGATCCTGTCGTTCGAGATGGGCCTGCTGTGGCCGGGGCTGATGGGCGTGTACGGCCAGGTCATCGGGCTGCCGTTCTCGATGGAGGGCATCGCGTTCTTCATCGAGGCCATCTTCCTGGGCATCTACCTGTACGCCTGGGACCGGCTGCGGCCGGTGCCGCACCTGCTGTCCGGCGTCCCGATCATGATCGCCGGGGTGGCCAGCGCGTTCTTCGTCGTCACCGCCAACGCCTGGATGCAGCAGCCCACCGGCTTCGACGAGGTCAACGGCCGGATCGTGGCCGTGAACCCGTGGGCCGCGATGTTCAACCCCGCCACCCCGTCGCAGACCGTCCACATGATCCTGGCCGCGTTCATGGTCGCCGGGTTCGGCATGGCCGGCGTGCACGCCGTCGCCCTGCTGCGCAGGCCCGGCGACCGCTACCACCGGCTCGGCCTGCTGCTGCCGTTCACCGTCGCCGCGATCGTCGCCCCCGTCCAGGTCGTCGTCGGCGACTGGTCGGCGCACTTCGTCGCCCAGAACCAGCCGGTCAAGCTCGCCGCCATGGAGGGCGTGTTCAGGACCGCCCGCGGCGTCCCGCTGAGTGTGGGCGGCGTCGCCGTCGACGGCGAGATGCGGTACGCGCTGGAGATCCCCTACGGACTGTCCCTGCTGGCGCACTGGAACCCGAACGCCGAGATCATCGGCCTCAACCGGACGCCCCCGGCGGACCGGCCGCCGGTGAACGTGATCCACTGGGCGTTCCAGATCATGGTCGGTGTCGGGTTCGCGCTGGTGGCGCTGGGCGCGTGGCTGGCCGTCGGGTGGAAACGGCGGCGGGACCTGCCCCGCTCGCCGTGGTTCCTGCGCGCCACCGCCGTGTCGGGCGTGGCGGCCGTGCTCGCCCTGGAGGCCGGGTGGACGGTCACCGAGGTCGGCCGCCAGCCGTGGACCGTCTACGGCGTGCTGCGCACCTCCGACGCGGTCAACCCGGCGCCCGGCCTGGTGTACGGGTTCGTGCTGGTGAGCGTCGTCTACGTGGCGCTGACCGTCGCCACCGTGTACGTGCTGCGCCGCCTGGCCCGCGCCGTGCCCGTCCCGCTCGCGCCGCAGGAGCACGACGTCACCGGCTACAAGGTCATCTGACATGCTGGCAGAGATCATGCTCGCGGCCCTGTGGATCGGCCTGACCGCCTACGTGCTGTTCGGCGGCGCGGACTTCGGCGGCGGCGTGTGGGACCTGCTCGCCGGCGGTGCCGTCAAGGGCGGCCGGCAGCGCGAGCTCGTCGAGCACTCCATCGGGCCGGTCTGGGAGGCCAACCACGTCTGGCTGATCTTCGTCATCGTGCTGGCGTGGACCGGCGTCCCGCCGGTGTTCGCGGCCGTCGCCTCCACCCTCTACATCCCGCTGACGCTGGCCGCGCTCGGCATCATCGCCCGCGGCTCCGCCTTCGCCTTCCGCAAGGCGTCCACCGAGCTGTGGCAGCGCCGCCTGTTCGGCGCGACGTTCGCGTTCTCCTCCGTCGTCACGCCGTTCTTCCTGGGCACGGCCGCGGGGGCCATCGCCTCCCGGCGGGTGCCGCCCGGAATCGCCAGGGGCGACCTCGTCACCAGCTGGCTGAACCCCACGTCCGTCGTCGCGGGGCTGCTGGCCGTCGGCACCGCCGCCTACCTCGCCGCCGTCTACCTCACCCGCGACGCCGAGCGCTCGGGAGAGCAGGACCTCGCCGAGGCGTTCAGGCGCCGCGCCCTCGCCGCCGGCGCCGTCGTCGGCCTCCTCTCGGCCGCGGGGCTGCTGGTCCTGCACGCCGACGCGCCGGGCCTGTTCGCCGAGCTGACCTCCGGCCGCGCGCTGCCGTTCCTGGTGCTGTCGATCGTGGCCGGGCTCGCCTCGCTGGTGCTGCTCTGGTTCCGCGCCTACCTCGCGGTGCGGCTCAGCGCGGCGCTCGCCGTCGCCGGGCTGCTGTGGGGCTGGGGCGTCGGCCAGTACCCCACCCTGCTGCCCGGGGTCACGTTGCGGGACGCCGCCGCGACGGACTCCGTCCTGGCCGCCAGCCTCGGCGCGCTCGCCGTCGGCGCGCTGCTCCTGGTGCCGTCCCTGTGGTGGCTGTACGCCACGTTCCAGCGCGGCCACCGTCCACCCGAGCAGCCGATCCATGGGGACGGCTAAGGCGCGGCAAACATCCTGCTAGACCCGATTTCTGGTCATCTCACCGGGTACACGCGCAATGACGGCAAGGGGGAAATATGATCAACAAGCTGCGCGACATGGGCGTCAAGTCCAGCCACCTGTACACCGCCGGATTCGCGTCCATCGGCGCCGCGGTGGCCACCTGGATGCTCTCCACCACCATGGGGAGGGTCGGCATGGGCCGCGCCGACCGCCTGGGCATCTTCATCGGCCAGTGGGCCCCGACCTGCTTCGCCCTCGGCTGCGCGCTGCGCATGGAGGAGATTTTCGACATGGAGCACCCGGAGCAGCGCCGCGTCAAGGAACGGATGGCGGAGCGCGGCCGCGAGCCGGCCGGGGTGTGAGCACGCTCATCCGCGCCCGCTCCTGACCGCCGGGGCGGGCGCGCGACCATGACCCGTCCCGCCCACGTCCCTGATCACCAGATCTCAGGTGGAGTCGCGCTCGACCAGGGCATGGGTCCACAGGGCGAGGCGGGGCCGCCTGGTCACGCCCTCCTTGACGACCTGGTCCAGGGTCTGGGCGAGCACGGCCGGAGCGTCGGCGACGTTGAGGCGGACGGTGGTCAGCCGGGGCCGCAGCAGCTCTGCCAACGGCAGGTCGTCACAGCCCACGACCGCCACGTCGTCGGGAACGGAGAACCCGTTGTCGGCGAGCACCGCCATCAGCAGCATGGCGTAGTCGTCGTTGTAGGCGAACACGCCGTGCTTGGTGCGAGCGTCTCCGCTGACGCCCGCGTCCCGCCACGCATCCAGCCGCGCGGCGGTCGCGGTCTCGGAGAAGGCCAGATCCACCTGGGTGTACGGCAGCCCCCGGGCGGCGGCCACCCGCTGCACGCCGGCCGCCCGGCGCAGGCCCATGTCGCGCAGGCCGTCCTCGACCGGGACGATCGCGGTGAGGGTGTGACTGCCGCGAGCGAGGAGGTGTTCGGCGGCCATGGCCCCGATCCCCTCATGGTCCATGGTCACGGTGGAGACGATCTCGGAGGACCAGCCCACGACGCCGATGCCGATCACCGCTCTGATCCCCGCCGAGTGCAGAACGTCCACGGCCTGCCGGGTCAGCCGCTCGGCCGGGGCGAGGACCGCGACCGGGCGTAGCTCGGCCCAGGCGCGGGCGGCGGCCACGCCTTTCAGACGGCGCGCGCCGTACTGGATCATGGTGTAGCCGAGCTTGCTGAGCTCGCGATCCAACCCCTCCATCAGGCCGACGGCGAGCGGCCCGTACGGGATGTCGGCCAGCGGCACCAGCACCAGCCGGCTGTGTCCGGTTCGCAGCGTCCGGGCTCCGGCGTGCGGCACGTACCCGAGCCTGTCGACGGCCTCGTGGACGCGCGCCCGCGTCTCGTCGCTGATACGCACGCCCTCGCGGTTGTTGAGGACGTACGACACCGTCGCCTGAGAGACGCCTGCCTCCCGGGCGACGTCGAGGCTGGTGGGTGGCTTGGTGGACATCGAGTCCATTCTGGATTATCGCGAGTTCGTCAAGACCGGAGCCGTGCCCTTGTCTCTCTGCGAAGGCGATGCTATCAACTGCTTATACGTATAAACGGTCCTGCC
This sequence comes from Nonomuraea sp. NPDC005983, assembly GCF_040614375.1. Taxonomy (NCBI): domain Bacteria; kingdom Bacillati; phylum Actinomycetota; class Actinomycetes; order Streptosporangiales; family Streptosporangiaceae; genus Nonomuraea; species Nonomuraea sp. NPDC005983. Next base: position 864 of record NZ_JBEXUP010000081.1, on the reverse strand, counting down.
GAGTGGCCTGCGGGGGTGCCACCCCTTGCCGGCGCGGCCGCCGTTGTCGATCACGTCTGTGGAGGAATCCGATGCTGCACACTCGCGAATGGGGCTCCGGCGGCCGGGTCGCCGTGCTGATCCACGGCATCATGGCCGACTCCCGCTGTTGGTGGCGGGTCGGCCCGGCGCTGGCCGAGCGTGGTTACCGGGTCATCGCGGTGGACCTGCCCGGGCACGGCGACAGCTTCCGCGCCGAGGAGTACACCCCCGAGCTGTACGCCTCAAGCGTGCTGGAGTCGCTCCCGGCCATCACTCCCGAACTGGCCATCGGTCACTCACTCGGCGGCCTCACCCTGGCGCTCGCGGTCGAACGGCTCAAGCCGGGCAGGGCGATCTACTCCGACCCGGCGTTCCGCATACCCAAGATCGACGGAGTGGACTTCGGCGGGATGATGGCCGCGGCCAAGGACCAGACCGTGGAGATGGTGCGGCAGGTCCATCCCGGCTGGTCCGCCGAGGAATGCGCCCTTGAGATCGAGATGCTGGCCAAGTGGGACCCGGCCACCGCGATGGCGCTGAACTCGTTCGCCGGCTCGGACTTCACGCCCGAGCCGGTGGTGCCGTCACTGGTTCAGCAGGCCGACCCGAGCGAGCTCATCTCCCCGGAGGCGGCCGAGGCCCTCGTCTCCAAGGGCTTCGAGGTGCGCGTGGTGAAGGGCGCCGAGCACACGATCCATCGCCACCTGTTCGAAGGCTTCATGGCCGGTCTCGAGGGCTGGATCTAGACCCAATGCCGCTTAGTTAGCGTGGTGGTGGGTCTGTCAAGCCAGCGAAGACAACAACGGAGCTCCTGCTAGAACGGTGTCGACCAAGATCACTGTT
>NZ_JBEXUP010000080.1:0-41611 GCF_040614375.1 Nonomuraea sp. NPDC005983 | reverse complement strand
GTCGCGTGCGCCCTCGAGTACGGCGGGCTGACCCGGCTCCCCCGGCCGGACCGCGCGGTGCTCGCCGTCGTCGTGCCCATGGCGCCTTTGGCGGCCTGGCTGGCCCCCGCCCAGTTGCCCCGGGTGCTCGTGCTCGCCATCGTGGCCGTTGCGCTGGTCCCGGTGCTGGTCGGTGACGCGGCCGGCGGGCTGTCCCGGCTGTGCTTCGGCGTGCTCGGTGTGATCTGGTTCGCGCCGCTGATCGGCGTGGTCCTGCTCGGCCCGGCCGTCCTGGCGCTGTTCGCGGCGGTGTCGATCGCCGACATCGCCGCTTCGTTCGGCGGCCGGCTGCTGGGCGGGCCGCCCCTTTCCCCGCTGTCGCCGGCCAAGCGCTGGAGCGGGCTGCTGGCCGGGGCCGCCGCGGGCCTGGGCACGCTGGCCGTACTGGGTGCGCTCACGCCGCCCTTGGCCGTCGCGGTGACGGTCGGTGCGCCGCTGGGGGACCTGCTGGAGTCGATGGTCAAGCGAGGCGTCGAGGCCAAGGACTCAGCCTCCTGGCTGGCGGGCGCCGGTGGGCTGCTCGACCGGCTCGACTCCCTCCTGCTCGCCCTTCTGCTCGCCCTGCTGCTCAGCCGGTGAATCGCAGCTCGTCGCCGAGCCGACGGCGGTGCGCGCAGAGGCGGCGGCTGATCACCCGAGCCGGGTGAACCGCCGCCGCCCTGCCGTCATCGAACGACCACCGACAAGGGCGTGCTCCTGGTCGACCCGAGGGCGTTCACGAACTCCACCACGTACTCGTACTGCCCCGCCGGTCTGCCCGTGACGTCCAGCGATGCCTGCTGCGCCCCCGGCGTCGCGGCGACGAGGTCGCCCTGCGCCACCTGCTCGCCGTTCTCGAAGAAGCGGTACTGGGTGGCGTTGGTGCCCCACCACAGGTTGGCGCGGACGGTGAAGGTGCCGTCGTGGTCCCGGTTGTCGTCGCTGAGCGCAGGCACTCCGGGGCTCGCGTCCCGCACCGTGACCACGAGCGGATCGACGGTGCGCACGCCCTTCGAGTTGACCAGCTCACCGGTGTACACGTACGTGCCGTTCCGCCGCCCTGAGATCTCCACCGCGGCGTGCTGCGCCGCGGGCGAGCCCATCGTCAGCCGCGTGCTGCTGAGCGGCTTGCCGTTCTCGAAGAGGCGGAACTGGGTGGCGTTCTCGCCCCACCACAGGTCCATCGAGATCGTGTAGTCGCCGTCGAGCAGCCCGGTGTCCCACTTGTTGTTCGACGTGAGACGGGCGGTGGCCGGGATGGTCGTGGCTCCGTCGTTGACGGCGGTCACCGTCCACTGGTCGAAGTCGTAGACGACGGACGTGCCGTCGACCGTGGCGGTGAAGGTGGAGCCCAGCTTGTCCTGCTGCAGCCACGGCGTGTCGAACAACTTGAACGAGTCGTAGTCGATCGCCTTGCCGTTCACGAGATGGCTGGCGCCGGGCGCCTGCGACGCCGAGTCGAAGGTGATGTCGAGGTCGTCCCCGCTGAGGCTGTGGTAGACGAGCCGCGGATTGGCATCCTCGAGATGGCTCACGTCCATGCTGGTCGTACGGACCAGCGCGCTCGCGAACGCGTCGAGGTCGGCGTACGCGGAAGCGTCGGCCGTGTCCAGCACCCAGCCGTTCTTGTCGGCCTGGCTGCGCAGGATGTCGTAGCTGTAACTGAGGCCGGCGGTCGGGTGGGTCTGCGACGTCGTCTTCACCTTGTTCGCCGGGTCGTTCGGCGTCTGGTGGTGCCACGTTCCCGGCTTCGCCAGCTTGTAGGCGAAGTACATCGACCCGGCGTCGGCGACCGTCCATCCGTCGACCTCACGCCGTTCCCGAATCGACCCGGAGACGGGGAACAGCGCGTTGATGTAGTTCGAGGTCTGGTCGCCCGACGACTGGTAGACGCCCACCGCCGTGGGGCCGTTCTGCATCACCCGCTGGTTGGCGGGCTGGTTGTAGGTGCCGATCGGCGCGTTGCCCTGGTCGACCGACAGCCGGAAGAGCGGATTCGCGGCGTCGGAATGCCAGCGGAGCACGACGGGCAGGTCCTCGATCCAGTTGTCGACCCGGCGGTACTGGACCTCGGTGCCGAGACCCCAGGTGGGGCGGACGTAGCTCGTGCGGTAGATGTCCATCGCGCGTCCGCTCGAGTTCTGCAGGTTCGTCTTGTGCGAGGTGTAGGACTTGTCGGTCATCCTGCCGATCTGCACCGCGAGCTCGGGCGGCGAGTACGTCATCCCCTTCCAGGCGGCGAGGCCGGCGTACTCGAGGTTCGGGCGGTACGCCGCCGGCGCCGGGTTGTCCGATTCGCCGACCCCCTGCTGCGCGCGGTGGCCGCCGAAGTACGTCCAGGCGAACGTCGAGTGGTCGGCGGCCCGCCAGGTCGGATCGTTGGCCGCGTGGGCGTCGCCCTTGGCTCGGCTCTCCGACGAGATCATGTAGCCGTTGATCCAGTCGTTCGCCCATTCGAACCACATGACGTCCATCGCCATCTTCACCCGCTGACGGAGGTCGGCGTCGTCGGCCCACTGGTAGAGGGCGTTGAGGCAGAAGTACGTCATGAAGGTGTACTCAGGGCTCTGGTACTCCGCCCATCCGCGCCGGACGCCCGCGTTCACCATCTCGAGAATGTTGGCCTTGTTGATGCTCTTCAGCTGCGCCCCGGAGTTGCCGTTCAGGTCGGCGAGGTCGGGGAAGTACTGGCCGACGAGGTAGCCGGTGGCGTAGTTGCTCATCCGGAGGTTCTCGGTCTGCGCGAGCTTCTGATAGGCGTACGAGGCGAAGTAGCTCCGCACGTGCGCGAGCATGGCGGCGCTGAACTGATCTCCGACCATGAGGTACGAGTACATCTTCGCCATGGTCTTGTACTGCTCGTAGTCGTAGCTCTGGAAGAGGGTGTCGAGCTTGGCGAGGTTCGCCGCCACGTTCGCGTGGTCCGCGAGCTGCGCCGTGTACTGCGCCACGTTGACGGCGCCGCTCTCCTCCTTCATGGCCTTCGTCTTGTCCCACAGCCACTGCGTCCGGGTCTCGCGGGTGCCGGGGAACGGGGCGGGCGCCTCGGGCACGTACGGGCCGGTCGTGACGGTGAGCGGTGCGCTCGGCGGGCTGACGTTGCCGCTCGCGTCCTTGGCCCGCACCGTGAAGTCGTAGCTCGTCGCGGGCACCAGGCCGACCACGACCGCGGAGGTGGCGTTCCCACCGACGGACGCGGCCAGGTAGCCGTCGCGGTAGACGTCGTATGCCGTCACGCCGACGTCGTCGGTGGACGCCGTCCAGCTGAGCGAGACGCCGTTCGCGGACACGCCCGCGCGGGTGAGCGCCGTCGGCGCGGTCGGGGGCCCCGCGTCGGAGACGCTGCCCAGCTCGTAGATTCCGAGGTTGTCAATCGTGATCGCCTCGTCGGTGCCACCGGTGTCGACGCGTACCGAGAAGCCGAGCTCGACCGTCGAGATGACCCGCTGCCCGCCGTTGGGCACGATCGTGAAGCGGTACTGCGGGATGTCGGTCTCGTCGACGCGTGACAGGGCGCCGGAGGTGCCGGTGTAGGCGGAGGTGGTCGTGACGCTCACGGCCGGAACGGGAAACCGCGGCACCAGGTTGTTGTCGAAGTTGCCGAACTGGATCTGCGCGTAGATGTCCTTCGCGACCGGCTTGTCGCTGGCCGCGCTCCGCTTGAGGTCGTAGCGCAGCGCGAACTGCTGGGCGGGACTGCCGACCGGCTGGCTGTAGACGGCGTTGATGCGGTCTTTCAGCGCACCGGCGGACCACCGCTGGTAGAAGTAGCTCGAGAGGTTCGTGCCCTGGGCGGCGTCACGGAGTTCGACGGCGTTGTTCCCGCCCACGCTCACGATCTGCTGCGTGCCTCCCGACGCCGCGTTGGCCACGGTCAGCGAGCTCTTGCCGCTGTCGAACCCGGTGTCCATGTCCGCGGCGAGGAGGTTGGTCGGCGGGGGGTCGGCTGCCGCGGCGGCGGTTCCCTGTGGTGCCACGAGAAGCGCCGCGAGGCATAAGGAGGTCAGTGTCCCGGCCAGGATGGTCATGGCTCACCCTTTCGGTGGTGTACGGGCCGGCTACTTGACGGCCCCCGTCGCGAGGCCCTTGCTCCAGAAGGACTGCAGCGACAGGAACATCGCGACGACCGGCACGACCGAGATGAACGCGCCGGTGACGACGGTGCTGTAGCCGATGGGATAGCCCTGCAGTTCGCGCCAGCCGACGAGGCCGACGGTCACCGGTTGGAGGGTGGTGTCGGCGAGCATGAGCGAGGGCAGGAGGAAGTTCGTCCAGATCGCGACGAACTGGAACAGGAAGATCGTGACCATCGCGGGCGCCATGAGCCGGACGCCCATCGCGAAGATCCGCATTTCGCCCGCGCCGTCGATGCGGCCGGCCTCGAGCAGGGCGTCTGGTATCGACGACGCGGCGTAGATCCGGCTGAGGTATACGCCGAACGGGCTGACGATGCTCGGGATGAAGACGGCCCAGAAGGTGTTGACGGTTCCGGTGAAGCTGAACACGAGGTAGAGCGGGATGGCCAGCACGGGCGCGGGCAGGAGCACCGCGGCGAGCACGGTGCCGAAGACCGCCTCGCGTCCCGGGAAGGAGAACTTCGCGAGCGCGTACCCGCACATGGACGCCAGGAGCGTGGAGACGACTCCGCCGCCCACCGCGTACAGCAGCGAGTTGAGCAGCCAGCGCGAGTAGATGCCGCCCTGGGCCTGGAACAGGGTCTGGATGTTCTCCACCAGGGCGAAGCGCTCGCCGAACCAGAAGCCGTTGCCCGAGAAGATCTCTCCGCTGCCCTTGGTGGAGGAGACCACCAGCCACCACACCGGGAGCAGGAAGTACACGGCGAAGAGGATCATGACGGCCAGGACGAACGAGCGCGAGACCGGGCTCACCGTCGTGAGCGGATGCGCCCGCCGGGGGCGCCGCCGCCTCGGTGCCGGGGCGACGGGCGCTGTTCGTGGGCGCGATTGCAGTGCGGCGGTCATCAGTCGACTCTCCTGGCCGATGCGCGGAAGACGAGAACGGACAGCACGCAGATGATGGCGCCGAGCACCACGGACTGCGCGGCCGCGTAGTTGAAGTCGTTGGCCGAGAGCGAACGGACGGCGGCCATGATCGGGGTGTAGGTGGACGGCAGGTTCGGCGCCACGGACTTCATGGTGACCGGCTCGTTGTAGAGCTGGGACGTGCCGATGATGGAGAAGACGAGGGTGAGCAGCAGGGCCGGCCGGATCAGCGGGACCTTGATGAGCAGCGCGGCCTTCCAGCCGGAGCAGCCGTCGAGGGCGGCGGCCTCCATCGTCTCCTCGGGGATGGCCTGCAGGGCCGCGAAGATCAGAATCGTGTTGTAGCCGGTCCACGCCCAGGTCAGGATGTTCGCGATCGAGAACGGCAGGGCGCCGTCGGTGACGAAGCTGACGTCGACGCCGATCGAGGCGAAGAGCCGGGTGATGGGGCTCAGCGTGGGTGCGTACAGGAACGACCACACCAGGGCCGCGATCACGCCGGGCAGCCCGTAGGGGACGAAGTAGGCGACCCGGAAGAACTTGCGCCCCCTCGACACGGACGAGTCGATGAGCAGGGCGAGGACGAGCGCGACGCCGAGCATCACGGGCACCTGGATGACGCCGATGAAGCCCACCCGGCCCAAGGAGGCGATGAAGTCCCCGTCCTGGAACACCCGCACGTAGTTGCCGAGGCCCGCGAAGACGGTTTCGGCGCCGCCGAGGCCGAGGCCCGAGCGTTTCACCGCGAAGAAGCTCTGAACCACGGAGTACCCGGTGGGCACCAGGTAGACGACGACGAAGAGCAGGAGGAACGGCAGAACGAACGGCGCGGCTCGCCGGAGCTCGCGAAGCCGGCTCCGGCGCTGAATCGTCACAGGGGACACGGTGACCTTATCTGTCGAAGTACCGGCGCTACTTGCTGACGGAGAAGCCCTGGGCTTCGAGTGCGGAGACCGTGCCCTTCTGGGCGCCGCCCAGCGCGTCCTGGAAGGTCGCGCTCTTGGTGGGCACCTTGCCGAGGCCGTCGCCGAGCGCCGCGGCGGTGGTGGACATCACCGGGCCCCACCGCCAGTTCGGGTTCACCTTGCCCGACTCCGTGCGGAACAGCTGGTAGATGGGCTGGCCGCCGTAGTAGCTCTCCGGAGTGTCGAGCGCCGCGTTGGCGAGCCCGGAGGTGGACGCCGGAAGGATGGCCGCGGATTTGATCAGGTTCGACACGGACTTGTCGTCGGTCGACATCCACATGGCGAACTCGGTGGCCTCCTTGGGGTTCGCGCAGCCCTTCATGACGGCCGTGGCCGACCCGCCCGAGTTGCCGACGGCGTCTGTGCTGTCCCACCGGGGCATGGGCGCGACGGCCCACTTGCCCGCGGAGCCGGCGGCGTTGTCCCGGATGAGTGACGCCGACCAGACCGGACCGACCTCCGCCCAGACCTTGCCGCTGTTCCACGCGGAGTAGAGCGCCGCGTCGAAGGCCGGATAGGACGTGAGGAGATCCTGGTCGAAGAGCCCCTGCCAGTAGCCGGCGACCTTGCTGTTGGCGGCGCTGTCGAGGGAGACCGTCCAGGCGTCGCCGTTGACTCCGAACCAGGGAGCACCGCCCTGCCAGGCGAAACCGGCGTAGAGGTAGGGGTCGGTGGGCAGGTTCATGATGCGGGCCTTCGGGTCGGCGGCCTTCACCGCGGTGGCGGCCGTCCTGAACTCTTCCCAGGTCTTCGGAACCGTGATCTTCGCGGCGGTGAAGAGGTCGGAGCGGTAGAACATGCCCATCGGCGCGGTGTCGACCGGCACTCCGTAGGCGGCACCGTCGATGCCGACGTTGCCCCACACCCAGTCGGCGAACTCGGCCCGCTGTGCTTTGACGTACGGGCTGACGTCCTGCAGCATGCCGGCGGCGAGGAAGCTTGAGAACGTCTCGTAGCCGATCTGCGCCAGGCACGGAGCCGTGCCCGCCTTCGCGGCGGTGAACATCTTGTCGTAGCCGCCCGCGCCGCCGTTGGTGATGGCCTCGTACTTCACCTGGACGTCGGGGTGAGACTCGTTCCACAGCGAGACGGACTTCTCATAGCCCGAGGCCCAGCCCCAGAAAGTGATGTTCACCGGGCCGCCGGTGCTCGCCCCGGTGCTCGCCCCGGTGCTCGCCCCTGTGGTGCCGGAGCACCCCGTCAGCGCGATGCCGGTGGCGGCGATGGCTGCGGCCGCAGTGAGTCGCGCGTTTCGGTTGAGCATGACTTACCTCTCGACTGTTACTTGTACAGCGCGTCGCGTGTCGCTGGGGGCATGCACGGCTGGGCTTGCGGGACGCTCCTGTCGCCGTTGAGATCCTTCAGCGCGTTCCCGGGCGCGAGCTGCTACGGCTTCCGGGAGGTGATCACGGACTCACCGGCGGCGTGCCCGCCGACGAGCTGTGCGGGTCGGCGGGCTTGTGTTTCCCCTTTGCGACGATCAGGTTAATGCTGGGATACTTGCATACAAGCTTGCGGGCATGCAACGATCAATTTTGTGAGTCCCCATCAAGCGCGCGTCCCTGAGCCCACACCCGCCGGACGCGATCCGATGCTGTCCCCGGTCGTCCGAGACCGTGCGCGGGCACGGACATCCGATCGCGTCTACGACGAGTTGGTCTCCGGGATCCGCGAGCTGCGACTCGCCCCTGGAGCGTCCCTGTCCGAGACGGACCTGGCCGAGCGGCTGCACGTCAGTCGCACGCCGGTGCGCGAAGCCCTCGCGCGGCTCGTCGACGCGGGGCTCGTGCGGGTCGTGCCGCAGGTCGGCACCCGGGTCGGGTTGATCAGCCTGCGTGATGTGGAAGAGGCGCGCTTCGTCCGCGAGAATCTGGAGGTTGCGGCGTTCGAGGTGGTGTGCGCCGATCCGGCGCCGGACGTCACCGTGCTGCGCGAACTGCTCGAGCGGCAGGAGCACAGCTACCGCACGGAGAACTTCGACGCCTTCTTCGCGGCCGACGAGGCGCTGCACAGCGAGATCTTCTCGCTCAGCGGCTATCCGCGAGCCTGGCAGGCCGTCCAACGGATGAAGCTGCAGTTGGACCGGCTTCGGCGGCTCGCCCTGCCCGACTCCGCCGCGGTGCGCGAGCTGATCGACGAGCACAGACTGATCGTGGACGCGCTGGAGGCCGCTGATGTGTCAGCCGGCCGCGCCCTGATCAGCCGGCACGCCCGGCGCGCTCTCGAACTCGGCCCGGCGCTGCGCGCCAAGTACCCGGATTACTTCACGGACTGACCGCGACGTCAGGGAGACGCCGGGGACCGGCGTGCGCTGCGACGTGGGTCGCAGCGGCCTGCTCGCCGGTTGACAGTCCTTACCACGAACGGATCACCATGAGAATCATGCGTATCGGCACGCCCGGCGCCGAACGGCCCGTCGTCCTGCTCCCCGACGGCCGTCACCTCGACATCTCCGGGCTTACCGACGACATCGACGGCGATTTTCTCGCCGGTGACGGCCCGAGCCGGCTGCGCGACGCGGTCGCCGGGGGCAGGTTGCCGGAGATCGACGTCGTCGGCCGGCGCGTCGGCGCTCCCGTCGCCCGGCCCGGGGCGGTGCTCTGCATCGGCATGAACTACGCCGCGCACGCCGCCGAGTCGGGCTCCGACGCGCCGCGGTGGCCGGTCATCTTCTACAAGGCTCCCAACACGGTCGTCGGGCCGTACGACGAGGTGCTGCTGCCACGCGGGTCGGCGAAGACGGACTGGGAGGTCGAGCTCGCGGTCGTGATCGGGCGCCGCGCCCGGTACCTCGACTCCCCTGCCGACGCGCCGGCTCACGTCGGCGGCTACGCCATCTCCAACGACGTGTCCGAGCGAGCCCTGCAGCTGGAAACCAGCGGCGGGCAGTGGTCGAAGGGCAAGAGCTGCGAGACGTTCAATCCGCTCGGCCCCTGGCTGGTCACTCCCGACGAGATTCCCGACCCCCAGGCCCTCGGCTTGCGCTCGTGGGTCAACGGTGAGCCCCGGCAGGCGTCCGGCACCAAGGACATGATCTTCGACGTCGCCACGCTGATCTACGAACTCAGCCAGGTCACCGTCCTCGAACCGGGGGACGTCATCAACACCGGCACGCCCGAGGGTGTCGCGCTGTCCGGCCGTTTCCCCTACCTGATGGAAGGTGACGTCATGGATCTCGAGATCGACGGGCTGGGCCGGCAGCGGCAGCAGGTCGGGCAGGCATGACCATCCGTCTCTCCCTCGGCCACATCGACAAGTACGACTCCCGCGTCGCGACCTTCGCCCACCAGCTCGGACTCACCGGCGTGCAGCTGCACACCCCCGACCTGCTGCCCGGAGTCGACGGCTGCTGGAGCCTGGCCGAGTTGCGGGCCCTCCGGGAACGCTGCGACGCTGACGGGCTGGCGATCGACGGCCTGGAGAACGTCCCGCTCGCCCACTTCTGGAAGATCCAACGCGGGCTGCCCGGCCGGGACGAGCAGATCGAGAACTACCAGAGGACCATCCGCAACCTCGCCGCCGTCGGCATCGACCTGCTCGGCTACAACTTCCTCGCCACCTACGTCTGGCGCACCGACATGGCCGCGAGGGGACGCGGCGGCGCGAAGGTCACCGCCTTCGACCTGGCCGACGTGCACCGCGGCAACGCGCTCGCCGGGTACCGGCTGACCCCGGACCAGCCCGTGGACGAGCCGATCACGGCCGACCAGATGTGGGCCAACCACCAGTACTTCCTCGACGCTGTTCTGCCCGTCGCCGAGGAAGTCGGCGTGCGGCTCGCCCTGCACCCCGATGACCCACCCGTCGACGAGCCCCTGGGCGGCGTGGCCCGGATCTTCACCTCCCCGGCCGCCATCGGGCAGGCGCGCAAGCAGGCCGGCGGCAGTCCGTCATGGGGGCTGAACCTCTGCCTCGGAACGGTGTCGGAGATGGCCGGCGAGCAGAGCGTCAACGAGGTCATCGACCTCCTGGGGCCGGCCATCTTCTACGTCCACTTCCGGGACGTACGCGGTACCGTGCCGCGCTTCAGCGAGTGCTTCATCGGCGAGGGGAACTTCAACCCGGCACGGGTGATCCGCCGGCTCCACGACTCCGGATTCACCGGATTCCTCATCGACGACCACGTACCGGCGATGATCGGAGACCTGGACACCTGGGGCGACACGTCATCCGAGGCCTACTGCAGCCGAGGCCGGGCGCACGCGATCGGATACCTGCAGGGCGTCCTGAACGGCCTGGCGCTCGACGAGCCATCGGCGCTCGCGGATCGCGCCCGTTCGCCGCGTGGGTCCTGACGCCGGGCTAGAGCCTTTGCGGCTCCGGCTTCTCTGAGCCCCTGAGGATGAGCTGGGTGGGGAGCGTCCAGGTGGCGAACGCCCTGGTATCGCCGGTATCGCCGGTGTCGCCGTTCAGGCGACCGAGCACGATCTCGGCGGCCGTGCGCCCCATCAGCTCGACGTCCTGGCTGACCACCGACACCGGAGGGCTGCCGAGCAACGCCGTCTCGAAGTCGTCGAAGCCGACGAGGGGCAGCCGCCGGCCGGCCTTCTGGAACGCGAGCAACGCACCGATCGTCGAGCGGTTGTTGGCCGCGAAGACGGCGTCGGCCGAGTCGTCGCGGAGCACGACGCCGACCTCGTGCTCCGCCTGTTCCCTGGTGTGCGCCGTCGTGATCGTGAGCGAGCCGTCGACGCCGGACCCGGCCTCGGCGAGCGCGGCGGCGTATCCGGCGTGACGTTCGCGCATCGTGTAGATGTCGAGCGAGTCCCCGACGAAGGCGATGCGCCGCGCGCCGACGGAGGCGAGTGCGAGGGTGGCCTCGCGCGCCCCGCCCGCGTTGTCGGCGAGTACGGCGTCGGCAGCGGAGTACGGCACGGGCCGGTCGAGGAAGACCAGCGGAGGGATGGGCGCGGCGACGTCGGACCAGTCGCGGGCGGCGTTCCGCGGCGGCACCACGATCAAGCCGTCCACCCGCTGCTCCATGAGCCGATCGACCAGGCGGTCGTGCCGCAGCCCCTCCTCTTCGGAGCTGGCGATCGTGACGAGGTATCCGGCCGCGTCCGCCACGGTTTCGATGGCTCGGGCGAGCGTGGAGTAGTAGGGGTTGGCGAGGTCGCTGATGACCAGGCCGATGGTCTTGCTCGTCCGACCGGGCCGGATGCTCGCCGCGGAGAGGTTGCGCCGGTAGCCGAGCTTCACGATCGCCGCGCTGATGCGCTCCGCGAGGGTGGGATCGATGTTCGTTTCCCCGTTGACGTGACGCGAGACGGTCTTCAGGCTGACTCGCGCCTCGTGAGCGACGTCCTTCATCGTGGGGTTGCGTAGCACCTGGTCTCTCCAGTCGACGACTGTTACCGCCCGGTCGTGCTCTGCCGCGCCACCGTGCCCGGCGGGCAGGTGCAGTGTAGTTCCGGCGGCGCGGCTGGTGTCCTGCTTCGTTCAGCGGGCCAGTCTGACGACCCGCACCCCGCCCGCGGGAACCGTGATCTTTCCCTCGTGCACGGACCCGTCCAGCAGGTCGGCTCCCGACCCCGCAACGGTGGTCTCGGAGTCGCCGTGGTTGATGAGGAAGACGTAGTCGTGATCGGCCGAGCGGCGCGTCACGACCTCGAGTCCGCCGTCTGTCGGTGTCGTCGTCGCGATCGCCCCCAGCAGACGCGCGCGGGCGTCGGCGGGCAGCTCCACGCCCACGTACCAGGCCTCCCCCGCGCCTCGGGCCGCGCGCGTGATCGCCGGCGCGCCCGCGAAGTCGCCGCTGAGGTACCGGGCCTCGGCCATCGCATCCGTCAGATCGATCTCCTCGTGCCAGGTCGAGACCCGGGCGGGCCCCGTGACCCCGTCGATCTCCACGGAGTGCGCCTCCACCATGGGCGCGAACTCCTCCACGCGCACCCCGAGCAGCTCGCGGAACGCGCCGGGGTAACCGCCGAGCCGCACCTGGTCGAGCGGGTCGACGATGCCGGAGAAGTAGGTGACGATCACGGTCGCCCCCGCCTCTGCCGCGGCGGCGATGGCTGCCGCGTCGCGGTCGGAGACCAGGTAGAGCATGGGCACGACGATCAGCCGGTAACCCGACAGGTCGGCCGACGGCGGCAGGACGTCGACGGTGACGCCCGCGTCCCGCAGACTCCGGTACCACGTGAGGGCGGAGTCGGTGTACGACAGGCCGTTGTGCGGATGCGACTCTCGCTCGGCCGCCCACCACGACTCCTCGGAGAACAGCAACGCGCACTCCGCGACCACCCGGGTTCCGAGTACTTCGGCACAGGAGCTGAGCTCCGCGCCGAGCGCCGTCACCTCCCGGAACTTCCGGCTGTCGGCACCGGCGTGCGGGAGCATCGCGGAGTGAAAGCGCTCGGCGCCCGCCTTGGCGGCCCGCCACTGGAAGAAGCAGATCCCGTCCGACCCGCGGGCGACGTGGGAGAACACGTCCCGCCGGAGTTGCCCGGGGCGCTTCGCGGGGTTGACAGGGCGCCAGCTCGTGGCACTGGTGGCCGTCTCCATGAGCAGCCACGGCCTGCCTTTCGACAGGCCGCGTGCCCGGTCGGCCGAGAACGACAGCTCAACGTGGGCGTCGGGCGTCGGCCGTAGGTAGTGGTCGCTCGCGATGAGGTCCAGGTCGTCGGTCCACGAGCTGTAGTCCATGTTCTTTCCGGCGTCGAAGAGCACCAGGTTCGTGGTGATCGGCACGTCCGGGGTGACCCGCCGTAGCACGGCGCTCTCCGCTCGCAGCTGCTCGCGCAGCTGGTCGGAGCTGAACCGGTCGAAGTCCAGCACCTGGGTGGGGTTCGAGTCGGTGAACGTGACCCGCGGAGGCTGGATCTCCTCCCACGCCGAGTAGGTCTGGCTCCACGCGGCGGTCGTCCACGCGGCGTTCAACTCGTCGATCGAGCCCCGGTACCGCTTCTTCAACCAGGCCCGGAAGGCCGCGGCGCTGGCGTCGTCGTAGCACCGCGAATTGTGGCCGCCGAGCTCGTTGGAGACGTGCCACAGCGCGAGTGCGGGGTGCTCGCCGTAGCGCTCCGCCATCCTCTCCACCAGCGCGAGCGAGTGCTCGCGATAGACCTGCGACGATGGTGACCAGGCCTGGCGTCCGCCCTGCGCCATCGTCCGCCCGTGTCGATCGACGGGCAGCACCTCCGGAAACCGGGTGGTCAGCCACGGCGGAGGCGACGCGGTGGCCGTGGCGAGATCGACGGCGATGTCGTTGGCGTGCAGCAGGTCGAGCACGCGGTCGAGCCATCCGAAGTTCCATCGATCAGGCGCCGGTTGCAGCGTCGACCAGGCGAAGACGCCGACCGTGACGAGGTTGACGCCGGCCTCGCGCATCAACCGCGCGTCCTCGTGCCACACGCTCTCGTCCCACTGCTCGGGGTTGTAGTCGCCGCCGAAGGCCACGGGTTCGCCGCCGAACCGGGCCACGACGTTGGCGGGCCACCGAATCCACTCTGCCGTCACGAACTCTTCTCCTCACTGCCCGACGAACGAGCACCCACGCGAAGACCGCCCTGCCGGCCAGCGGTATGCCTGATCCGGGACGACAGACTAGCGGCTTGAGACAACGTTGTTTAGAGTGATTTCGCGCAACCGGCTCACAGCCCGTCCCGGCACGACAGTTGCGGCGATCGTTCAACGACAATGCCCACCGCGGCTGACCCCCAGCGCCGTTCACGGCGCGGAGCCCGTGGACGACATCGAGGGAGTGCAGCGTGGCCGAGTTCGACGGCAAGGTCGCCATCGTCACTGGTGGTCTCAGCGGTATTGGACGCGCGACAGCCCAAGTACTGTCGGCGCGCGGCGCGACGGTCGTGGCCGCCGGTGTGCCGCCGAAACGTGACCCCGAAGCGCCGCTTCCAGGTGTCGAGCACGTCGACGTCGACGTCACCGACGAGAGCGCCACCGCGCAACTCGTCGCACACGTCGCCGCCGCACACGAAGGCCTCGACATCGTCGTCGCCGCCGCCGGAATCCAGCGCTACGGCACGGCGGCGGAGACCAGCGCCGACGAGTGGAACGAGGTGCTCGCCGTCAACGTGACCGGCGCCTTCCACACCGTCAAACACGCGCTGCCCCACCTGCGCGCTCGCGGAGCGGGGTCGATCGTGCTGGTCTCCTCCGTCCAAGCCTTCGTCACGCAGAGCGCCGTCGCCGCCTACACCACCAGCAAAGGCGCGCTCAACGCACTCGCCCGATCGATCGCGATCGACGAGGCGAAGAACGGGGTCAGAGTCAACACCGTCTGTCCCGCGTCGGTGGACACCCCGATGCTGCGGTTCTCGGCCCGCACCTTCTCCGACGGCAGCGACGAAGCCACGCAGGCACTGGTCGAGTCCTGGGGACGCATGCACCCGCTGGGACGGGTGGCGCGACCGGATGAGGTCGCCGAAGCGGTCGCCTTCCTGGCCAGTGACCGCGCCAGCTTCATCACCGGCATCGCGCTCCCCGTCGACGGCGGACTGCTGGCCAACGCCGCGGTGGTGCTTCCCGAATGATGACAGCTGAGGTTGCGATTCCCGGCCAGGCCCGAGTCGGCGAAGGACCGGTGTGGGACGCCGAGCTCGGCCGCCTGCACTGGGTCGACATCCCCGCCGGACACATCCACACCAGCGACCCGGCCACCGGTGAGACCGCCAGGATCGAGCTGCCGACGCTCGTCGGCGCCGCGCTCCCCCGACGCGGCGGAGGGTTCGTCGCCGCTACCGCCGAAGGGTTCGCGACCGTCGAATCCGACGGATCGCTGACCATCCGGCGCGCGATCCTGCCCGACGGCGAGCGCATGAACGACGCGAAGTGCGACAGGCACGGACGGCTGTGGGCCGGCAGCACCACGATGGACTTCCAACCCGGCAAAGGCGCTCTGCACGTCCTCATGCCGGACTGGACGAGCCGCGTCGTCCTGGACGATCTGGCCCTGCCCAACGGGCTCGACTGGAGCCCCGACGGACGCACCTTCTACCTCGCCGACAGCATCGCCGGCGAGATCTCGGCGTTCGACACCGATCCCGGGTCCACCAGGATCAGTCGTCGACGCACGCTGTTCCGCATCCCCGCGCACACCGGCATGCCGGACGGACTGACCGTCGACGCGGCAGGGTGCCTGTGGGTCGCGGTGTGGGGCGGCGACCGCCTGGCACGGATCTCCCCGGACGGAGACCTGCTCGGCGAGGTCCCGATGCCCGTGCACCAGCCGTCGTCCTGCGCGTTCGGCGGTTCCCGCCTCGACGTTCTGTACGTCACGTCGGCCCGTGAAGGGCTCGACCTCTCCGGCGACGACCCCGCCGGGTCGGTCTTCGCCATCGACCAGGTGGGCGCCGTGGGCACGCCGTCGACGGCGTTCGCCGGATGAGCGGGACGCTTCGCGCCCAAGCAGGGTGACCTCGGATCACGGTCCCTCCAGGAGAACGGGCACCGCCGCCGCTGCGGACATGCGGCGCACGCAGCAGGCACGATCTTGCCAAAAACCGGGCGGCTAATTACGGTCAAGACCGATAACCAATTGAATTGGAGGATCCGTGCGCTTCATCATCGCCGCCTTACTGCTGCTCATACCGCTAGCAACTCCGGTCCAGGCCGAATCCGCCACACCCCCAACTGGCTGCGGCTTCCAGGCACTCGGGACGATGCCGCTGACCGGAGCGACCACCGCCGGCGCCGCGCTCGACGGCGACCGTCTCTACACCGTCACCTCCAGCGCGTCCGGCCCCGCGCTGCTGGGCGTCCGCGACGCGCGCGACGGTAGCCTGATCGCCGAGCGTCCGCTTCCCCTCGCGCTCGGCTCGTGGGCAGTGACCATCGCCCCCGACCACTCCGTCTACGTCGGCTCCTACAACGCCACCGGCGGCGCCATGGGCCGGCTGTTCCGGTACGAGCCCGCCGCCGACCGGGTGACCGAGATCGGCATGGCCGCTCCCGGCGAGACCTTCGTCTGGACGGTCGCAGCCGCCCCGGACGGCAGCGCGATCTACGCGGGCACCTCGCCCAATGGCAAGCTCGTCCGCTACGACACGGCTACGCGCACCCTGACCGACCTCGGCAGCCCGGTCCCGGGCGAGCTGTACGTGCGCGACCTCGCGGTCGGCGAGGACGGAACCATCTACGTCGGCACCGGCGCGCGCTGGGGCAGGATCGCGGTCATGCGCCCGGACGGCACCCTGATCAAGACGCTCGACTCACCGGTGCAGGACGCGAGCTGGGCCTACGACCTGGACGTGGTGGGCCACCGGCTGATGGTGCGCTACACCACCTCGACCGGCACGAACCCGATGGGAGTCTACGACCTGACCACCGGACGCTGGGAGATCGTGCCGGACGTGGACAGCCTCTCCGTCGGTGGCGGCGCGCACGGCCACCAGGTCTATCTGGTCCAGAACGACGAGCTCGTCGTCTACGACCTCAAGTCCGGAAGCATCGCGAAGACGGGCTTCACCGACCTCGGCGGTGGCGCCGCCCGCCCGCTCGGCTGGCTACCGGGCGACGACGACCACATCCTGGTCGGCACCGCATCGACCGGCCTCATGTGGCAGTACGACCGCAAGACCGGCAAGGGCCGGCTGTTCGACTCCACGCTCACCGGCCAGCCGGTCAGTATCCGCTCCATGGGCAACGGCCCCGACGGCCGCGTCTACGCCGGTGGCTTCTTCACCGGCGGCCTGGCCTCCTTCGACCCGGCGACCGGCGAGAAGCAGTTCTGGCCGAACGTGGGGCAGAGCGAGGGCATCACCACCCATCGCGGCAAGCTCTACCTGGGCGTCTACCCCGGGGCCCGGATCTACGAGTTCGCTGACGGCGAGGCGAAGCTGCTGCTCAGCCTGACCGAGCAGCAGCAGGACCGCCCGTTCGCGATGATCTCGGCGGGCGACTGGCTGGCCTTCGGCACCGTACCCAAGGCCGGTAGTGTCGGCGGCGTGCTCGGCTTGCTCAACCCGGCCACCGGCGAGAAGGTGATCAAGCGGAATCTCGTCCCCGACCAGTCGATCATCGCCCTGGCGTACCGAGATGGGGTGATCTACGGGACGACCTCCGCCTTCGGCGGCATCGGCGCCCCGCGCGGCGGCGACGCCAAGGTCTTCGCCTACGACATCGCAACAGACAGGCTGCTCTGGCTGACCGAGCCGGTCGCGGGCGACCTGGCGCTGGGCGCCATCACCTTCGACGACCAGGGCAAGCTGTGGGGCCTGACCCCGGACGCGCTCTTCGAGATGGACCCGGCCACCGGACAGACGCTCCGCTCTGTCAAGCACCAGACCTACCAGTGGTCCACGGTGACCGGGGTGTTCCTGGACGCCAACCTCGAGTTCCACCAGGGCTACCTGTGGGGCAAGACGCAGGCCAAGGCATTCAAGATCGACCGGGCGGCCATGAGGTTGTCCGTGATCGCCCGGCCGATCTCCATCCTGCTCAAGGGCGCCGACGGGCACCTGTACCTGTCGCGCTTCGAGAACTTCTACACCTACCGGGTCTGCTGATACCTGAACAGCGTCGAACCCTCTGCGAAGTAGACGTCACCTGACCTGTGCACCGCGAGCTGGTGCACAGGTCCTTCCTTCAGTACGGCGTGCCGCCCGGTCAGCGGGTTGAGCGTGAACACCTCCTTGCCGGCGTGCGCGCCGTACAACTGGAAGTCCTTGTTGTTGAAGGCCAGCTGACCGCTCGCGCTCGCACTCTCTGAGAGCCTCACCCGCTGGGTCACCCTCCGCGCCGCGGTGTTGACCGCGAACACCTCGCCGCCGGCGATTCCCCACAGCCTGCCGATCGCGTCGAAGGTGAGCGCGGGGATGGCGGGCTTACCCGGCGCGGGCGTCATCTCCCACAGCAGCCGGTTGTCCCGGACGGACCAGGCGAACAGCTTGGCCTCCGGCTGCGTGGGCGGTGTGGCGGACTGGCCGCTGTAGATCGAGGTTCCGCCGTACAGGATGCCGTCGCGGTAGGCGAGCGAGACGATCGACTGGTCCTTGATCACGTTGCGCTGGCTGTGCTTGAGCGTGCTGGTCTCCGGGTCCCAGATGGCCAGGACGCCGCCGAGGTGGCCGAGGTCGGGCATGGTGCCGACGGCCAGGTAGCGGCCGGCCGAGACGATGGCGCGGGGCCTGATCTGCTTGTCGGCCGCGAAGTCGACGAGCCTGGCCGGGTTGGGGGCAGGGCCAGGCTCCGGGCTGGGCGAGTACTCGGTGCTGTTCCACGGCAGCTTCGGGTCGTAGGAGTAGACCCGGGCCTCGGGGTAGGCGCCAACGTACAGTTTGCCGTCGTGCGTGGTCATGTCCTCGCTCTGCGAGAACGTATGGAACTCCTCGACCTTGCCCGTGGTGGCGTTGATCCCGGCGAAGCCGCCGTTGAGGAAGCCGCCCGCGTACATGCGGCCGTCCGGCCCCTCGGACAGAGCGGTCACGTCGATCGGCTCGCCCTTGACGCCTGTCTGGACGAACGACCTCGCGCCGGTCTGCGGGTTGTAGCGGAACATCAGGCCGCGCCAGAGCAGGCCCACGACGCTCATGCCCGGATAGTCGGGCAGGCCCAGCCTGGCCCAGCCGATGCCGCGGGTGTTGGCCACGCGGCCCGTGATGGGCAGACCCGTCGGCGTGATGGTCTTGGTCCTGGGGTCATAGCGGATCAACTCGCCCGCCTTCACCAGGTAGACCCGTCCCTCCTCGTCCGGAGGCGACACGTCCAGGCCGTGGGCCGCGTCCAGCTTGTCCACCCAGGCGCCCGCCGCGATGTCCCACACGTGCAGCGGGCCAGGAGAAGCCCCGCCGAGCCTGACATAGAGGTAACCGGCGGCGGCGTTGACGTCATAGGCCCACTTGCCCGTGGTGTCCTCGGGCGGGGCGGGCAGTTCCCTGACCATCCCGCTCACCGCGTCCACCTCGAACACCTTGGCGGGCGCCTCCGTCCCGGCGTAGATCTTGCCGTTCGTGTAGGAGACGCTGCGGATGTAGGCGTGCGACGACGACAGCCTGCCGTAGTCGCGCACGCCGGTCGCCGGGTCATAACCGAACAGCCGACCGCCTGGCGAGGTGCCGCCGTAGACGGTGGCGCCCTCTCCTGCGGCCAGCGACCAGATGAAGGTCTCGGAGGGGATCGGGTTGCCGAGATCCTTGACGCCGCCCTGGTCCGTCCAGCGGAACAGGCGGCTGCCGCCGTACGTCCCGACGTAGACGCTGCCGTCGGGCGCAGCCTCCACAGCCCAGGAGCCGCCCGCACCCGGCAGGTCGTAACGAGCCGCCTCGGCGCCGGTGACGGGGTCGACGGCGTTGAGGTGAGCGGGCGCGCCCGACGAGGCCCCCCACAGCACGGTGGCGCCGCTGGGACCCGGCGCGACCGTGCCGCCGATCAGGAGGACGTCCCGGAGGGGAACGCCGAGCTCTTCGATCGCGCCTCTGGCGGCACCGGCGGCGCTCGCCGGTGCCGCCGGTGCCGCCAGGGCCAGCACGGCAGCGGCCGCCACCCCGGCCGCGAAGATTCTTCTCATTAAGGTCATGACCGGAAACCTAGGAATCGCTCCCGTTGGCGTCAAGGGTAAATTACGGACGAGGCCGAAATTTGAGGCCTCGTGCGTCTGCTCCTCTTATCCCTGCTCTTACTGCCGTTTCTCGCCACTCCCGCCCAGGCGGCAGGTGAGGTGGAGGCGGCCCCAAGTGGTGTTGGCATAGCCCTTGGGGTTCCACAACGTCGCCGGTGATTCGGGCTGCGTGGTGCCCGCCGAGTCCCAGGCGCGGGCGACGATGTCCGCCTCGCCCTCGGACAGGACGACGGTGGTGCGCCAGTACTGCCAGGCCCAGGGCCCTACCGGCGTGTCCAGCCTCGCCTGGGTCCAGGTGCGCCCGGCGTCCAGGGAGACGTCCACTCGCGCGACGCTGCGACCGTCGCCCGCGAGCGCGTAGCCGGTGATCTCGACCGGTCCGGGAGGCACGCGGGAGCCGTGCTCCGGGCGCAGGATGTCGCAGGTGAGGGCGAGCGGCCCGAGGGAGATGCCGGACCCCGGGCCGCACCGGGACGGGTCGGCGCCGGGAGGCAGCATGCGGTACGCCACGGCCTGGAAGTAGTTGTCCGAGGGTTCGGCCCGGGCGGTGATGCGTTCGAGCCACTTCACGCTGCGGGCGCCGATCCAGCCCGGCACGATCACGCGCAGCGGGCCCCCGTGGGCCGCGGGCAGCGGGCGGCCGTTCATCGCCCACGCCAGCAGCACCTCGCCCGCGGTGGCCTTGGCCATCGGGATGGAGCCGCCGAAGGGCTGGGGCGGGTCCGTCTCCTGCGCCACGTCCGGCGCCGCGAAGCAGACGTGCGCGACCTCGGCACGTGGCCCTGCCTCGGCAAGCACGTCGGCGAGGCTCGCACCGATCCAGGAAGCCGTGGAGATGGCACCGGACCCCCAGGGATCCTCGCCTGGAATGTCACGAACCTGGATCAGCTCGGCACGGCGGTTGCCCGCGCATTGCAGCGTCGCGATCACCTCCCGTTCCGGGAAGCGGGAGCGCAACTCCTGCAGCGAGAGTCGCAACGGCCGCTCGACCAGCCCGTCCACTACCAGCCGCCAGGTGGCCGCGTCTATCTGGGGGATCTGGCCGTGGTTGCGGCTGTAGAAAGCGTCCAGAGGCGTGAGCATCTGCTCCGCCAGGGCGCAGGTGGGCGGCTCGGCGTTGAACGGCTCCTCTTCATGGACGAGCATGCCGTCCCTCTTGTTCCATTTCGTCATGCTTGCCGGTTACCCGAGAGGGGGGCGCGCGAACCCGGCGTGACCAGCGCCGATGCGGTTCAGCGCTGGTCGGCGCAGAGCGCCCAGCCGCCCCGGCCAGGCGTCACGCTCAGCCAAGGGCACGGTTGACGGCCGCGACGTACCGATAGAAGGCCTTCGTGCGGTTGGCGGGGTTTTCGATCCAGGCGCGATTCAGCTTCCCTCCGGCAAAGAACAGCTCCCGCTGGCCACGGCTGATCTCCAGCTGCACGCCCATGCCTCTGCGGTTTCTGTTCGCGATGTTGCGGGGGCTGTCACCACCGATCTCCTCAGGCACGGACGCCGAGACAGGGAACCCGGCAGCGCGTAGCCCGGCAGTCACCTTTTTGATCAACGTCGTGTCTCGTCCGCCCACATAGGTGGTGACAGCAGTGCCTGCCGCGGCGTGCCAAGAGACGGTGTAGTCGACCGCCGCCACCACCTTGAGCGCCCTGGGTTCATCGAAGTGCGTGGAGGTGATGTGCAGATCGCTGTTGTCCGCAGCCTTGATGCCTTCGAACGAGGAGTAGGCGTACCTGCGGCCCGCGGCCTGGTCAGCGAGCTGCGACGTCGGCGCCTCAATGGCGCCGCCGTGGATGGCGATGTGCGCCACCTTCGCTCCACGGGGGACGCGCTGAACACGGCGATAGTCTCTGCCTTCGACCTCATGGGCGGAGAGGCCGGCGTAGTTTGCGTAGACATCGCGCACGCTCGCGGGCTCCGCGGACACTGCGTGCGCTGTGGGGGCGAGGCCCATCACGAGCAGGTTCGCGACGACGGCGGCCAGGATTGTCTTCACATGACACCTTTCGACGATTCTTGATCGCCATCATGCCGCCTACTCGTGATCTCCATTCCTGGAGCCGCGTCGGCCCGCCCTCAACGCACGCGGCCGGCGTCGTGTGACCCCGAGGCGAGGTCCGCCTCGTCCAGGTCGTCGCACAGTTGGCGACGCAGGGTGTCGTTGACCCAGCTCTCTCACGTCGCCGGTGAGCAGCCGCGGTCGCGGACGAAGGTGACGTACAGACCGGGGCTGAGCAGGCCGTACAGCAGGTCGGCCGCCAGCTCCGCGGACAGGCCGGGGCGGGCGCCAGGTTTGGTGACGAGGGCCCGCGCGGCGGCGGAGTGCACCGTGACGCGCGGATCCTCCTCGTTCGGCCACATCGCGGCGATCTCAGGATCCATGGTGGCGGCGGTCTCGACGACCCTGGCGATGGAGGCGAACCGGTCGAGGATCCGCCGGGTGCCGTGGACGTGTCGGCGTAGCTGGTCCGTGGCCGTCTCGGCGGCGCACGCCGCGCGGAACCAGGGACGGTCCATGGTGGCGACCGGCTCGTCGTCGCCGGCGATGGTCGTGTCGACCAGCTCTTTCAGCAGCGTGCGCTGACCTCCACCCTGTCCAAGGAGAAGCTCGAACCCAAGCTGCCCTGGACGGCCGACTTCTCCGCCGGCACCGTCCGCTTCATCGGGCTCGCCGAGCTGGCCGGCGCGCTCGGGCTCGTCCTGCCCGCCGCCACCGGGATCGCCCCGATCCTCAGCCCTCTGGCGGCGTCCGGCCTGGCCCTGATGATGGTGCTGGCCGCGCTGACCCACCTGCGGCGTAAGGAGCCCGCCGCGATCGTGCTCAACGTGGTGCTGTTCTTCGCGGCGGCGGTCATCGCGTGGGGCCGATTCGGCCCCTACGCCGGGTAAGCAGCGGCTTCGTCCCTCGCTGTCGGGATCTGGCCGTCGAAGGTGGGCACCGGATCGTCCGCAGGTGTCGCGCGATCCGTCGCCCGGTCTCCTGAGTACACTCAAGCGCCGTGCACACTGACGTACGGTCGCATGGACGACGGCCCCGTGACGGTCACCAAGACCGACGACTCCACCTCTGACGCCGCCTGGCTGCCGCTGGCCGGGCTCTCCGACGCGATGCTGTCCCCGCCGGCGATCGACGGCCTGGCGCTCCTACGATCAGGTGCAGGGCCGCAGGGCCCGTCGGCTGGACCGGCAGGCGGACGGCACCAACGGACGCTGCCCGATTTGCTAGGGTGATCTTCGTTCTGTGCCGATGCGCCGAGGAGACTACATGACGACGGAAAGCGCCTCGAACATCCCGCTCGGTGCACCCACCGCCGCGCGTATGTACGACGAGGCGCTGGGCGGCAAGGATCACTTCGAGGTCGACAGGGCGGCCAACGCGAAGCTGTACAAGGTGATCGGCGAAGACCGGGTGCGCTCCACCGCCATGGAGAATCGCCGGTTCCTCGGGCGCGCGGTACGATATCTGTCGAGGGAGTGCGGCATCCGCCAGTTCCTCGATGTCGGCTCCGGGCTGCCGACCGCCCGTAACACCCACCAGATCGCCAAGGAGGCCGACCCCGGCTCCCGGGTCGTCTACGTCGACATCGATCCGATCGTCGCCGTGCACGGCAGGGCGTTGCTGGCCGACGACTCCACCCGGATCGTCACCGCGGACATGCGCCGGCCCGAGACCATCCTGGACGACGCCCAGGTCAACGAGTTCCTCGACTTCAGCCAGCCGATCGCGGTTCTGTTCGTCGCGGTGTTCCACTTCGTCACCCCGGCCGAGGACCCCGCCAGGATCGTGGCGGCCTTCCGCGAACGGCAGGCCCCGGGTTCGTACGTCGCGATCTCGCACCTGACCACCGACGGAATGTCGGAGAAGGAGCAGGAGGGATGGTATGCCGGGTTCGCCGGTGCGACTGTGCCTCTCGCGCTCAGGAGCAAAAAGGAAATCCACCACCTTTTCGACGGCTATGACCTCGTCGACCCCGGCCTGGTGCGCCCCTACGACTGGCACCCGAACGATGACGACTCGCCCCGCACCAACTCCCTGTTCGGCGGCGTCGGCCGAGTCGCACACCCCTCCTGAAGCCCGGAGCGCGAAGAGCGTCACTGGCGTTGCGAGTCCGGTTGTTGAGGGCCCTGCTCGGATTTGGCCAGAAACGGCGATCGGCCCAGGATGACGATCCCCACGACGAGCGCGACCAGGCCCACGACCTCGCCCACCAGAGCCTGAGGATCCACGCGCAGGCGCTCCCTGAAGATCGCGACTCCCAGCACGATACCGATGATCGGCTCTGTCGCGGTGGCGGTCGGCAGCGAGATCCGCAGCGGGGCGGCGTCGAACGCGCTCTGGTTCAGCCAGATGCCGGTCACCGCGATCACCGGAAGCGTGTACAGATACCACGAGCCGAACAGGGCACGCGGCCCATGCTCGAGTGTGAGCAGGGAGCCACGCGTCAGGGCGTCCTGCAGCCCATACAGCGCGCCGGCGGCCGCTGCCAGCAACATCGCCTTCGTCTTCAGGCCGGTCCGAAGCGCCAGCACAACCAGCACGCCCGCCAGCGCCAGCACACCCGCCGCCGCCATCCAGGCCACGGCGGCGGGTCCTGACAGGTCGCCACCGTGCGGCTGCCCGGACGCCAGGAAGACCGCCACCCCGCCACTGACCAGTACGGCTCCGAGCCACTCCGCGCGGCCCAGGAACTCCTGGTAGCGGACGGCCGCCAGCGCGAGAGCGAAGATGAGATTCGTAGCCAGGAGCGGCGCGACCTGCGTGACATTGGCCTCCTGCAGCGCCAGCGAGGCAAGGATCTGGCCACCTACCATCGCGCCGATGCCGAAGAGCCACAGCGGCTTGCGCGCCAGATGCAGCAACAGGCTCACGTGCAGCACCTCGCCGAGCGGTTCGGCGTAGGCCGCATGCTGTTGGGCCACGAATCCAAGCCCGAGCAGGGCGGCCGCCATGAGGACGAGCACCTCAGTGGCGATCATGAAGTCCCTCGGCGCGGGATGCCGTCAATCATGATCTATCAACTCTTCTCACGAGGTTCGCCTGCCCAATACCCGGCCGCCCGGAGACATCCTCAAGGCAGGTCAATAACACCGTCATCTCTCGCCCACAACCTCGTCGGCTCCGGCCGACAGGTGCCACCGAACCATCGCTAGCGGGGCCTTCCACGACCTGTTTCTGTCCTTCGTTCGGAGGCGGCGGCTGTGGCGACGTCACGGGGATAGGTACGGCGGCCGTGCAGGAGAATGACCGCGTTCGCCACCAACGGCACCAGCATGATCAGGAAGGTGTACTGCAGTCCCTGCGCGCTCCGCGTCCCGCCTGAGCCGAGCACATCGGCCAGGAAGCCGAACGTCACGGGGGCGACGGCCTCCGCGCCCATGCGAAGGAACGTCCGGACACTCTCCGCGCGTCCCCAGAGCCGGAAGTGGACGACGTCGAGGCGGGCGGCGTCCAGCGGGGGGTTGGCCGCCGCCAGCGAGCCGGCCGAGACGAAGAGGAACGGCAGCGCGGTCGCCACCGACGTCGTGAGCAGGGCCGGGGCGCAGAAGAGCGCGGCGGCGAGGTACGCCACGGCGGGCACCACCATGCGGGCGCTGACATGTCCGCGACGGGCGAACCAGTCGGCGACCCGTCCGCCACTGAGCACTCCCAGGAGGGCGCCGAGCCCGACGAGCGGGGCCAGGGCCGTCAGCGCCGCCTGGCTGAGGCCGTACTGCTGGTCGACGAAGACGACGGTGAAGGTCCGCAGACCGGCGAAGAAGAAATATCCCATCGCCGAGGAGATGATCAAGACGACGTTCGTGGGGATGCGCAGCACATACCGCGCCGCCTGCCACATCGACATCCGCATCGGGTCGCGGCGGAGCACCAGCGCCGGATCGGGTTCGACTCCGCGATCTCGCACCGCGGAACGCGCCGCGTCGTCCTGACCCGGCGCGCTTGTTCCGCTCTGTTCTGAGGCCGGGTCGGCCGCTTCAGCGGGCAGTCTGCTCTGGCCGCCGCGTTTGGGCTCGGGCAGCTTTCGCACGATGACGACCAAGAAGACGATCCCGAGCAGCGCGAGGAACCAGAACGCGGAACGCCATGACAGAAGATGCGCGAGGTTGCCGCACACCAGCAGGCCGAATCCGGCGCCGAGCATCTCGCCGCTCAGGATGAAGCCGTAGATCCGGCCCCGTTCGGCAGTCGGGAAGAAGTCGCCGACGAGCGAGGCGACCGTCGGCCCGGACGCGGCCGTCACGGCACCGAGTGCCACCCGGGAGAGCAGGAGCCACTGGATCGACTCGGCCATGCCGCCGACCAGCATGGCCAGGCTCCACATGGCGATGCTCACCGCCAGGATCCGCACCCGCCGAGTCCGGTCGGTCAGTACGCCGACAGGCAACACGGCCAGGGCGCCGGCTCCGGAGGACACGGCGGTCAGGGACCCGAGTTCGGTGTTCGTGATGCCCAGACTCTGCTTGACCTCCATCCCCACCGCCCCGACGGTTGCCTGGTCGGCGGCCACAAGCGCAAGAACGCCCGCGAGCAGGACGATGACCCGGAACCGCGCAGGCCCTCCCACCACGGCCATCATCCGCTGCGCGGCCCAGTCGACCACGGCGCGCACCGGGCCGTGGCTCTCGCCGTGCCGCTTGTCCCCCGGATTCGCGGACATCGACCTCATCTCCTACTGCCTCTATGCCCGAGAAAGGAGGTCACAGATGCAGAAGGTCAAGCCGGTCGGCTCGCGACATCGGCCCTCCTCCGGACTCGGCTTCTCACGTCAGCGACTGATCACGCTGTGACCAGAGCACCCGCCGGGGAGGCTGGAAGAGGTTCACAGTGTCCTCAACCCTTCGTGAATCGACGGATAGTCCGGTCGCCAGCCCAACTCGCGCTCGGCCTTAGCGTTGGACAGCCGGATGCGGCTGGTGACCATGAACGCTTTCAGGTACGGCGCAACCGACAGGACCCAGGCCGGCAAGGCCCTCGGCGGCGCAGCGCCGACGGAGGCGGCCAGCGCTCTGAGGTAGCTTGCGAACTCGACCGGCTCGTCGTCGCAGATGTTGTAGGCCTGGCCGGGACGGCCGCGCTCCAGTGCCGCCACCGCGGCGGCCGCAGCGTCGTGGATGTGGATGGGCGAGGTGATCCCCGAAGGACGGAACACGGGTAGCAGCCCGCGTCTGACCTGGTCGGCCAGTTGCCGCGTCATAGGCTCCGGGCCGTAGAACATGCCGTAGCGCAAGGCGATGCCGTCGATGCCCGGCGTGCCCAGGACCTGCTCCTCGTTGGCGCGCAAGGAGCGCATATGCCGGTCGGTCCCTCGATGCCCGGTCAGCGCGGCGAATGGCCGGTCCTCCGTCACCGGTTCCGTGCCAAGGTCGCGATAGCCGTACCCCAGGTAGAACGACTGGGTGACGAAACGTCGGGCGCCGACGAGCGCGGCGGCGCGCAGCAGGTTCGCCGTGCCCTGCTCGCGCAGCGCATCGGTGGCATAAAGACTGCGATGGAACATCGGCATGCCGGTGATCGAGGTCGCCTGGTGAATCACGGCGTCGGCCGCGCGCCCGTCGAGCGCGGTCAGCAGTTCGTCGGCGTCCATGATTCCGGCGCGCACCGGCTCGGCACCCGCCGCCGCCAGACGCCGGGCGCCGCCATCGGACCTGGTCAGGCCGAGCACCTCATGACCGGCGGCCAGCAACCGCGGAACCAGCGCGCTTCCTATCGTGCCGGTGGCCCCGGCCAGCAGCACCCTCATGCCACGACCTTCGTACGGCGCGGCCGCGCCGAACGCAGCCGCATCACCAGCCCCACCACCGCGAGCGCGGACACCGCCAGCAGCACCCATGGGTCAGCCGCCTTACCGCCCATCTCCAGGTCGAGAGCGTGGTTGAGGGCGTGGAACGTGTTGGTGACGATGAAGCCGGCCAGCACGACGGCGACGACATCACGCCACCACAGCGCCAGCAGCATCATCAGCCCGATGCCGATCTGGAAGACACCCGCGTCGTGCAGGAAGTGCACGTGATTCGGCCAGTTCGCCCACGCGGCGAAGCCTGCCGGGTCCAGCCGCGCCCACCAGCCGGTGACGAGCATGGACAGCGCCGTGAGCACGACGACGGCTCTGACGATTCGCATGAAATCCTCCTCGAGTTCTGGGGAGCCGAGTCGGCTCGGCTCCCCAGATATTCTGGACGTTAACGATGGGGGTCAGCTCCTGTCAACACGAACCATCTCGGCTCCTCTTGCGGTGTAAGCTGCGCGCATGCGTAAGGAACCGGATCCGGCGCGGCGCAACCCCCAGACGACCAAGGCGATCCTGCGAGCCGCTCTCGAGCTGGCACAGGAGGAAGGCTGGTCCAAGGTCAGCATCGACGGCATCGCCGCCCGCGCGGGCGTGGGTAGACGGACCATCTACCGGTGGTGGCCTTCCAAGGGCGCGGTCGTCCTCGACGCCTACGTGCAGCGGCTGAGGGACAGCCCCTTGATGCGCCCCCGCTCGGAGCCGAGCGCCGATGTGCGTGCCGACCTGGTCCGCATGGTCAAGGACGCCTGGATCGAGGTGGTGGGCGGCTCAGCCCCCCTGGTCGCCGCCCTGATCGGGGAGGCGCAGCACGACGAGGATGTCGCCACCCGCCTATGGGAGCGGCTCATCGCCCCGTCCAGCGAGCCGGTGATCGCGCGCATCAAGCTGGCCCAGGACCAAGGGGCGATCGCGGCCGAGGCCGACCCCTACCGCTGCGCCGAACTCCTCTACGGCCAGATCTACCTGCGACTACTCCTCACACCGAACAACCTCGACGAGGCATTCCTCGAAGACTGCGTCGACCTGGCACTGAACGGACTCCGGGCGCGACAGTAAGCATTCACGGTCTACGCACTCCTGGCGCTCATCCGCACCGCAGCCGACGCGCTCACTCCTGAAACACAGCCTAGAACGATCATCATCGAGTTCGGCGGGTCAGCGGAGGTTGGTAATGCCGTCGAGGACGAGGGCGATGCCGGCGAGGAACTGCTCGCGATCATCGTGCTCGCGCACCTGGCCGCTGATGGCGTGCATGAACGGGTAGTCGGCGGGGTCGAGTTCCTGCCACGCCGTCGACGCTGCGTCGAGGAACTTCTCGCGGTCCACGTCGGCCTCGACGCCTGAGGCGTCCCCGTCGATGCGGGCATTCTGGCTGACGGCGCCGAGGATGTAGTGCACGAGCGTTGAGGCCGCGACGAACCAGGCGGCTTGCGGCACGCCCAAGGCGCGCACCTGCCGGCCGATCTTCTCGAAGATCCCCACCATCACCGGACCCCACGGGTTTCGGGTGAGCTGGACGGCCAGCCGCGTGGCGAGCCACTGGTGTTCGGCGATCGCGTCGAACAGGCCCAGTGCGACGGCGCGGATCTCGTTCTCGGGCGTGGCCGGAGCCCGGGCAGGCTTGATCGCCAGGGCGGCGGCGATGACGGTTTCCGTCGCAGTATTCAGCAGCTCGTCCCGGGTGCCCACGTGGTAGTAGATCGCCCCGGACCCGGTGGCCAGGCGCTCGGTCAGCGCCCGGACGGTCAGCCCGCCCTCGCCGCCCGCGTCGAGCAGCTCGATGGCGGTATCGATGATCTGCTCGCGGGAGAGCACCTGCCTGCGCCGCTGTGTCCGGCGCGCACGCGTTGCCATGTCCTGCATTCTGCCATCTTGGAGCACTGAACTAATTTGGAGTACTGTTCCAACATGGAACAGCGCACCATAAGTGTCGGCCTCGCCGACCCCGGAACGAAGGAGCCATCATGAACCCCGTCACGATCATCGGCGCCGGGCTCGGCGGACTCACCCTGGCCCGCGTCCTGCACGTCCACGGCATCCCGGTGGAGGTCTACGAGGCGGAGGCGTCGCCGGAGGCACGGGCGCAGGGTGGGATGCTCGACATCCACGACTACAACGGGCAGCTCGCCCTTGAGGCGGCCGGCCTGATGGAGGAGTTCCGCGCCATCGTCCTGGAGGGCCGCCAGGCGATACGTGTTCTGGGGCCGGACGGCGCCGTCCTATTCGAGAAGGCCGACAACGGCACGGGCGGCCGTCCGGAGGCACAGCGCGCGGACCTGCGGCAGATGCTGCTGGACACGCTCCCGGAGGGCACCGTCCGGTGGGGCCGCAAGGTCACCGGCGCCCAGAGCCTCGGCGGCGTCCGCCACGAGGTGATCTTCGCCGACGGCAGCAGCGTCACCACGAGTCTGTTGGTCGGCGCGGACGGCGCCTGGTCACGGGTCCGCCCGCTGCTGTCGGAGTCGGTGCCCGAGTACGCCGGCACGTCATTCGTCGAGACCTACCTGTTCGACGCCGACACGCGACACCCGGCCGTCGCGAAGGCGGTCGGCGGCGGTTCGATGTACGTCCCCGCAGCGGGGAAGGCGATCACCGCTCACTGCGAACGCGGCGACACCCTGCACGCCTATGTCGAGCTCACCAGGCCGCTGGAGTGGTTCGACGGCATCGACTTCTCCGATCCGGCCGCGGCCGCCACCCGCGTCGCGGCGGAGTTCGACGGCTGGGCGGTCGAGCTCACCGCACTGATCAGCGACACCGACACCCCGCCGGTCCTGCGCCCGCACTACGCCCTGCCCGACGGGCACCGGTGGGACCGGACGCCCGGGGTGACTCTGGTCGGCGACGCCGCCCACCTGCTGGCCCCCAACGGCGAGGGAGCCAACCTGGCCATGTATGACGGCGCCGAACTCGGCAAGGCCCTCGCCGCCCACCCCAACGACGTCGAGGCCGGCCTCGCCGAATACGAGCAGGCCATGTTCACCCGCATGAGCCAGGCTGACGACGAGACGGCCATGCACCTTAAGGAGATGTTCGGCGGCACGACTTACGAAGGCCTCCTCGCTCTGCTCCCCGAAAACCAGCAGGATCACTGAACCGGCCAACTCAGGTCGGGTCGCCGGGGGGGAATCGCACCCCCGAACGATCAACCTGAGCAACGTCACACCAGCAAGCCCTCGGTCACCGAACGCGCATGACGTGAATGCTTACGCGCGATAGCCGTACAGCATCCTCGTCCACCCTCGGAACCACGAGATACACGTGCGCCTGTTCGCCGGTCCGATCCTGCTCCGCCTCCTTGATCGCCTTTCCTATCTGCGGCTGCTCGGCTTCGTCGAACTGATAGGCGCCTGCGGCATGTACACCTGCACGGCGGTGATGGCCGCGATGGGAGGGGCGGCCAGGCTGCGGTCAGGCCCTCTGGGGCCACGACACCGCCGTCCGCCTCACCACTCACCGCTCCGCGACTCCTTCGCCTCGGCGATCCGGTAGGGCAATGAGCTCACTACCTTTCAAGCCCTCGCACCCCTTGCTCCTACACGTCCGTGTCGTAGCCGATCCCCGGCTCGGTCGGAGCGCGAAGCAGGCCATCCGGGCCGATCGCGGGTTCGCGAACCACCGGATTGGCGTAGACGAGGGACTCGTAGTAGGAGGTGTTCGGGATGGCCATGCACAGGTGGGCGTTGACGATGCCCGTCCCGTGAACCTCTGCCCGGAGCTGGAAGCTGTCGGCGAGGTGAGCGATCCGCATGGCGCCCGTAATGCCTCCCTTGTACTGGGCGCTGGTGCGTACGTACCCGGCCGTGTCGGCCACGATGAAGTCCGCGACGTTCATGTGCGCGCCGTCTGAGGTCTCGGCGACCAGGAGAGGGACGGTGACGCGTTCGGCGAGCCACCGGTATGCGGTCACGCTGAACTCCCGGATCGGCTCCTCGTACCAGGTGTAGCCGGCTTCGGACAGCGCCTGCCCGACATAGAGGGCGTCGGCGAAGTCGAAGCCCGCGGAGCCGTCGTACATCAGGGGAACCTCGTCACCCACGTGGGCCCGCAGCTTCTGGCACAGCTCGGCGTCCGCGCGGGCATCGCCCCAGGCGTGCAGCTTGATCGCCTTGTAGCCGAGGTCCAGGCACTGGTCGGCGACGTCGAGGTACTCCTCCACCGTGGCGAAGGTCACCGTGCTGGCGTAGGCGGGGATCGCGTCCCGGTAGGTCCCGAGCAGCTGGTGGACGGGCAGGTTCGCAGCCTTGCCCGCCAGATCCCACAGCGCGACGTCGACCAGCCCGAGCGCGTAGATGGGGAGCTCTTCGATGCGGTCGAGTTCCCACAGGCGTTGCCAGAGGAGTTCGCGCCAGAGCGGGTCGCGGTTCCGCAGGTCCTCGCGAATCCGGCGCTCGACCAGGTCCGCGACGATCACTCCGCGCCGGGTGTGCGCCTCGCCGATCAGACCCGCATCGGTGTGGACGCGCAGGACCCCGCCGACCACCGGCCCCTCCGAGCCCGGGAGTCCGGCTCGCCATCGGAACGACGGCTGCGCGGGCAGATCGACGAGTTCGACCGTGACATCAGTGATTCGCATGTATTCCTTCGTCTCCAGACAAATTGATCAAGCGTCGTCACTGGGGAAGAGGCGGTGACGGATCTCCTGCTGAAACTGCCGCATCGTCATGTCGATGTGCTCGGTCATGAACGCGACGGCTTGCTCCTCATCACCGGACGCGATGGCCTGAGCGATCGCCAGATGCTGCTCGGCGGCCACGACCAGCGACCCGCCCGCCACGCCCGCCAGCCCGATGACGCTGACCTGTCGCTGGAGCCGTTGCACCGAGTCGACGGTCGCTGACAGGAACATGTTGGACGCGGCGACCCCGACCTGCCCGTGGAACAGCTCGTCGGCCTGGGTGAAGCCCTCGATGTCGTTGCGTGCCGCGGCGTCCGCCGAGAGCTGTGCCGCTTCACGGAGCGCCTTCACCTGTGCGGGGACGGCCCGCTGGGCGGCGAGGCGAGAGGTGGCCGCCTCGACGTGACGCCGGAACTCGAACATCTGATCAACCTGTCCGAGATCCGCCGGAAGGAACTGCGCGAACGACTCCCGCCAGAGGGCCCCTTCGGGCTCGGCCACGTAGATGCCCCTGCCCTTCTGCACGCTCAGCCTTTTGAGCGCGGAGAGGATCTTCACCGCCTCCCTCACGACCGTTCTGCTCATCTGTATCGCATCTGCCAGGTCCTTCTCCGTTGGCAGACGAGCTCCCGGCCGGAGCTCTTCCCGGACGATGTACTCGAGGATGCGCTCCGCGGCGATCTCGTATCCGGGCCGATAGCCGCCCACTGAGCTTGGCTGCTGAGGGAGCGACGATGGTGGGTTCAATCCCTTCCCCGATCTCTGGTCGGATTCGCTGATGGGCCCATCCTAGCCGAAGATGTTTCAGATCTATCGGACCCGTCACACCGCAGTGAATCACATCTAAAGGGTTGACGCGATGGGTTTCACTCCGCAGACTACGGAGCACGCGATGCCGCTCGTCCTCCGCCTATATCCCGAGAACGAGGCGGTTCAACGGTTGCCTGGCCCGATGGCCGCCCGCCTTTGCCGTCCACGCCGACCTACAAGCTCAGCTGTGAAGTATCAGATCAATCCCGAGGCCCTATCTCTGGAAGGAAGCCTGTACGCGTACAAAACCGCGATGGAGGTCATCGATCGTGGTGGTGGGGCTTCTGCTCGGCGCCACCGCCTGCGGTGCGGGAGACTCCGGTGACGGGAAGGTCGAGCTCAGCTACCCGATCTGGGACAAGAACCAGCTTCCGGCCATGCAGCGCATCGTCGACAGATTCCAGGCCTCGCATCCGAACATCCGGGTCAGCATCCAGCTCACCGCGAGCCAGGAGTTCTGGACGAAGCTGCAGGCCGACGCGACGGGAGGCAGCGCGCCCGACGTCTTCTGAGCCGGCCGCTCTTGATCGACAGAAAGAGCTGACTCGAAGAGGCGGCCCGCCTCGACGGCGCGAACCCGCTTCGGGTCTACTGGCACATCGCGTTTCCCCTGGCCAGGCCCGCCTGCGTGCGTTCGCGGCGCCCTCCCGCGAGGGCTCGTCCTCAACAAGGACACCGGTGCCATCACCGGAATCCCGGCCGCGCGGGGTGTCACCAGGTTCACGATCACTGCCCGCGGCGGTGGGGCCGGCGCAGACGCTTCGATCACCTACAAGCTGAAGGTGACGTCCTAACTCCCCCAGCGAGGCTCCGGTCCCGGCGACGTGGTCGGGACCGGAGCCTCGCTCCCCTGCCGTGATCCCTGGCCTTACGATCGCGGCCTGAGCTTGCCGTCGGTCATGGTCAGCACGGAGTCGACCAGGGACAGGGTGCCGAGGTCGTGCGTGACCATGACAGTCGCGAGGTTGTCGCGGCGGGTGAGCTCGGCCAGCAGGGAGACGATCTCCGCACCGCGTTGGTGGTCGAGGGCGCTCGTGGGCTCGTCGACGACCAGCACCTCGGGCGCGTTCATCAAGGCGCGGGCGATGTTGACCCGTTGCCGCTCGCCGCCGGACAGCTGGTGCGGCCGCTTGTGCTCCTTGCCCGTGAGCCCCACCGCGGCCAGCAGCTCGGCCGCCCGCGCCCGCACCTTCCTGGCCGGGCGACCCGCCAGGTCCGCCATGACCAGGAGCTGGTCCAGCGCGGTGCACGAGGCCAGCAGGTTGGCCTGTTGGAACACGATGCCGATGTGGTCACGCCGCAAGCGGGCTCTGGTGGCCGGACTGGCCTCGCACACGTCCAGACCGGCGACCTCGACGGTTCCCGAGTCAGGACGGATCAGCGTCGCGGCCACGGCGAGCAGGCTGGACTTGCCGGAGCCGGACGGGCCGACGACCGCGGTGAACTCGCCGGGCGCGACCGCGAGGTCGACGTGGTCGAGCGCGGTCAGCGTGCGGTCACCGTCAGGGTAGGTCAGGACGACGTCGGCGAGCTTGAGGGTCATCGCGATGCTCCGAGGGCGGTCAACGGGTCGACTGAGGTGATCTTTCGGATGGCCAGGGCCGCCCCCACGGCGCCGAGCACGATCATCACCACGACCGGAACCAGCGTGGTGGTGGCGGACAGGACGAAAGGCACGGTGTCTTGCGCCACGAAGCCGAGGCCGGTGCCCAGCGCTCCGCCGACGCCCGCGCCGAGCAGGAGCACGAGCAGGGCTTGGGCCAGGGCGTCGCGCAGAACGTAACCGGTACTGGCGCCCAGCGCCTTGAGCACCGCGACCTCACCACGTCGCTGGATGGTCCACACCGTGAAGAAGGCCCCGATCACCAGCGCGGAGATGGCGAACAGGAACCCGCGCATGAGCTGCAGCGACCCGTTCTCGGACGTGAACGAGCCGATCGCCGACGGCGCGTCGTCCAGGGGAACGGCGGTCGTGCCGAGGCGGCGGTCGGTGCCCGCCAGGTCGGGCTCGTCCTGGGTGCGCAGGGCCAGGGCCGTGGCCTCGCCGTCCGCACCGCTGCGGCGTGCCAGGCCGGTCCAGTCGTCGATGCCGATCCACGCCACCGGCGCGTGGCTGTAGGCGGCCTCACCCCCGACGCCGTCGACCACGAAGTCGTGTCCGAGGATCGTCACGGTGCTTCCCCGGTCGGCGGCCACAGTGGAGGACAGGGCGGAGGACAGGACGACCGTCCCCGGTTTCACCCGCTGGATTCCGGCGTCCACGCCGAAGACGGCGACGGCCGTCCCGTCGTTTCCGCGGGTGAGGCGGCCCATGGATATCCCGAGCCGCGCGGCGGTGACGCCGGGCACGCTGCGCCACCCGTCCCACGTCTTCCGGTCGATCCTGCTGTCGGCGAACGACGGTTTGCCCGTCCCTGAGAAGACGATGTGGTCGGCGGGGAGTTGCTCTATCGCGGAGACGTTCTCCCTGGCCAGCCCGGCCGTCAGCCCGGACAGCATGGTCACGAGCAAGGTGATGAGGAAGACGACCGCCCCCATGAGGGCGAACCGTCCTTTGGCGAATCGCAGATCTCTGAGCGCCACGAACACGGCGCGTCCCCCTGTCACGGGTCAACGAAAGTGAACGAGCGTCATCATGCGCGGCCGCCGTGACCCGGCACATCGTGGGAACGCACCGACGCGGGTCGCTCCTTCGGTCGCTCCCGAATACACCTTTTGAACGATGCCGCCGGAAGAAACCGGACATTACACTTAGTGAGCGATGAACACTCCGTTCCCGCCCGCGCTCAGACTGCTCAGATGGGTGATCCACGGCACGTTCGCGATCCTGCTGGCCATCGCGATCGCCGGCGCGATGCGGGAGGACAGGGCGGGCGCCGCCTGGGGCGGCCTCCTGCTGGGGCTGCTGTACGGGATCGGGCTGACGATCGAGGCCCGGCTCCCCCACTTCGGCGGCCGGCTCCACCTGGCGCTGGGGCGGGTCTGGCTCCTGACGGTCACAGCCGGCTGGGCCGTCCTCGCGCTGAGCTCTCCGCGCTTCGTCTGGCTGGCCTTCCCGCTGTTCTTCGCCTGTCTGCACCTGCTGCCGCTCGCCGTGGCCCTTCCTGCGGTGACGCTGCTCACCGCAGGCGCCGTCGCAGCCGACGCCTGGCACACCGGAAGCCTGAGCGCGGCGCAGGTGGTGGGGCCGATGATCGGCGCGATCGTGGCCACGCTGATGGCGCTGGTCTACAAGGTCCTGCACGCCGAGAGCGAGCAGCGCCGCGAGCTGATCGACCACCTGGTACGCACCCAGGACATGCTCCTGCGCGCGGAGAGCGAGTCGGCACGCCTGGCCGAGCGAGAGCGGCTCGCCAGAGAGATCCACGACACCCTGGCCCAGGGCATGTCGAGCATCATCCTGCTGCTGCGCGCCGTACGCGCGAACCTGAGCGACCACCCTGAGCGCGCCACCCGGCACATCGCCGAAGCAGAGCAGACCGCGCGCGAGAACCTGGAGGAGGCGCGGCACTTCGTCCGCGGCCTGGCGCCTCCCGCGCTCCAGCAGTCCTCGCTGGGCGCCGCGTTGCGCAGGATCGGCGACACCGCCACCGCGGGCTCGGACACCGGGGTGCGCTTCGAGATCTCCGGAACCCCCGTACCGCTACCGGCCGAGCACGAGCTGGCGCTCCTGCGCATCGCCCAGGGCGCGCTGGGCAACGTCACCCGGCACTCGCAGGCCAGGCACGCGGGCGTGACCCTCACCTATCTGGACGACGTGGTGGTGCTGGACATCTATGACGACGGCCGCGGATTCCGGCCGGACCAGGCCGTAGGGTACGGCCTGCGCGCCATGCGAGAACGCGTGACGGCGCTCGGCGGCTCCCTGGCCGTCGAGTCCGCGCCGGGCGAGGGCACCGCCGTCGCCGCCACCTTGCCGCTGCCAGTCAAGGAAGCCCCATGATCCGTATCGTGCTGGTGGACGACCATCCCGTCGTCCGTTCCGGGCTGCGGGCGATGCTCGCGGGAGAGCCCGACTTCGAGCTGGTCGGGGAGGCCGCCTCCGGCGAGGACGGCGTCGAGGCGGCGGGGCGGCTGCGCCCCGATGTGGTGCTGATGGACCTGCAACTGGGCAGCGGCATCCACGGCAGCGAGGCGACCAGGCGGATCGTCGAACTCGGCGGCCCCAAGGTCCTGGTGCTCACCACGTTCGACACCGACGCCGACATCGTCACCGCGATCGAGGCCGGCGCGACCGGCTACCTGCTCAAAGACGCTCCCTCGGAAGAGCTTCACGCCGCGATCAGGTCGGCGGCCGGCGGGGCCAGCGCGCTGGCTCCGAGCGTCGCCTTCCGCCTGCTCGGCCGGGTCCGCGACCGCACGGCCGTGCTCAGCCCGCGGGAGCTGGAAGTCCTCAGCCTGGTCGCGGCCGGGCACTCCAACCGCGAGATCAGCAAGCGGATGTTCCTCAGCGAGACGACGGTCAAGACCCACCTCGTGCACATCTACGCCAAGCTCGGCGTCGACTCACGCACCGCCGCCGTCGCCGCGGCCACCAAGCGAGGGCTCATCCGCCTCGACGAAAGCCAGCTGGGCGACCCGCCTGCCCGCAACCGCCGTTGAGATCATCACGTTCGGCCTGGTCGAGGCGGCCGCGGCTTGACGATCCACCCGCCCGTGCCGTACATCGCCAGCCCGAGCAGGACGAAGCACGCGGCGACCGGATAGCGCAGCCCGGGCGGCATGTACGTGGCCAGGAACCAGCTGTGGCGCAGCATGCCGTTGGACACGAAGACGGCGGCGACGATGCCCTGCGGGACCAGCGGGATGGCGCCGAAGCCGAAGCACCACCAGGCGATCGTCTTCTGCGTCTTGGACAGCTGGTCGAAGCGGGACTTCACCGTCGTCCGCGGCTTGCGGCCGGTCCGCATCGTGTCCAGCAGTTCGGGGCCGTGCGAGCGCAGCCGCCGCTCGGCGAGCAGGCCGAAGCCCCAGTAGCACAGCACGCCGGTCGCGACGCCGACGGCCACGCCTGCCCAGCCGTACCAGATCGCCGCCAGCGTCGCGGGCGCGCCCGTGACCAGCACCAGCGCGAGCATCAGGTAGGCCAGCCCGGTCAGGCCGCCCTCGTCCTCGCTGGTTCGCAACGGGTTGCCCGCGCGGCGGTGCGGGTCGGTGCCGGGCACCAGCGCGTACACCGAGATCAGCGGCACCAGCCCGGCCGCGCCGCCCAGCAGGGCGGGCAGCAGCGCCAGGATCAGCGGCCACGGGCCGCCGGTGATCGCGGTGAACGCCACGGTCAGCACGATCGCCACCGGCGCCTGCGCCGACAGCCAGGCCAGCTGCCTGCCGCGTACGTCGCTCGCGCCCGGCGTCATCAGTGTCAGCCACAGCGCCGTCCCGTCGGTCCCGTACAGGTTGGCGGACATGGCCGCGGCCATCACGATGAAGATCGGGCCGGCGTAGGGCAGCATGCCGTCCCAGCCGAGAATCAGCGGGCTGGCCGCGAAGCAGACGCCGTACGACAGCGCGAACGTCACCTGGTGGTTGCGCACCAGGTCGCGCGACCAGGTGCGCAGCTCCTTGGCGACGATCGCGCCGTTGGGGGTGGCCGCCGTCATCGGGCGCCTGCTCCGCGCGGAGACCCGCGTCGCGCCCGCGCGCCTGCCGAGCAGCACCGCCCACGCCCCCAGGAGCAGCAGCACCAGGACGGCCAGCGCCGCCAGCGCCCACCAGTCGCCCTGGACGGCCAGCAGGCCCCAGCCGGAGGGCAGGTACCACACCGCGGCGGGCACGCCTGTCTGGCCGAAGGCCCAGAAGAAGACCCAGATCTGCCCGAGCGCGGCCAGGATCGCGCCGTTGAGCAGCCCCGAGGCGATCGCGCCCAGCCGTGAGCGCAGTGCCAGCCCGACCACCGCCACGGAGACCTTCGACAGCAGGACGAACATGGCCAGCTGCAACACCATCGCGGGCACGGCCACCAGGGCGTTCGCGACGCCGAGCCGTACCCCCGCGACCAGCAGCCCGAGCAGGGCGCTCAGGCTGACCAGCGGCGCGACTCCGACGAAGGCCGCCACCAGCAGGCCCGCCGCCAGGCGGCGCGGCGGGAGGCCGAGCAGCGAGAAGTACTCGGGCCGCAGCGTCTCGTCGCCGCCGCCCATGAAGACGGGGCCGAGCATCCAGCCGAGCAGCCAGACCGCGTACCCGGCCGCCAACAGGTCGGGGCCGGCGAAGGCCAGGTAGACGGTTCCGGCCGCGAGCAGCACGCCCAGCGCGGCGCCCGTGCCCGCCATCTGCGCGCGCCCGCCGCGGAAGGCGTGGCGCAGCACCGCGACCTTCATCTGGGCCATGGTCAGCGCGACAGCCACGACAGCTCCTTGACGCCGTGGTCCTGGTCGCCGACGAGTGCGACGAAGGTGTCCTCCAGTGAGCGCGCGCCACGCACCTCGTCCAAGGTGCCGGCCGCGGCCACCGTGCCCTTGTCGATCACCGCCACGTGGTCGCACAGCTGCTCCACCAGCGCCATCACGTGGCTGGACAGCACGATCGAGCCGCCGCCCGCGACGAAGCCGCGCAGGATCGTCTTGATCGTGGCGGCCGACACCGGGTCCACGGCCTCGAACGGCTCGTCCAGCACCAGCAGCCGCGGCGCGTGCAGCAGCGCGGTGGCCAGCCCGATCTTCTTGCGCATGCCGGTCGAGTACTCGATGACCAGCGTCTTGCCCGCGCCGTCCAGCTCCAGGACGGCCAGCAGTTCCTCGGCACGCTGGGCCGCCACCTCCTTGGTCAGGCCGCGCAGCAGGCCCAGGTAGGTGAGCACCTCGCGCCCGGTCAGCCGCTCGGGCATGGCCAGCCCGTCGGGCAGCACCCCGACCATGGCCTTGGCCCGCTCCGGGGCCGACCAGACGTCCTCGCCGAAGATCCTGGCGCTGCCGCTGTCGGGCCGCAGCAGACCGACGGCCATGGACAGGGTGGTGGTCTTGCCGGCGCCGTTCTGGCCGACGAGCCCGAAGAAGGAGCCCTGGGGGACGCTGAGGTCGATGGCGTCGACGGCGAGGTTGTCGCCGAATCTCTTGGTCAGCCCGCTGATCTCCAGCGCTGGCGTCATGGTGCTCTCCGGGTGGCGAGGGAAAAGATCGTGGCCAGTTCGGCGGCCAGGCCGCCGAGGTCGTAGTCGGGGTCCTTCAGCAGGTAGCTGGGCACGGCGTCGATAGCGCCGCGGATCGCGATCGCCATCGGCCGCAGTTCGAACTCCCTGAACTCACCGGTCTGCTGCCCCCATGCCAGCACCTTCTCGATGTCGGTGAGCGCGGTGTCCTGCTGGCCTGCGTAGGGGCCGTCACGGTCGTGGACGATGATCTCCACGAGCGCCAGCAGGGGCTTTCGATGCCGGTGCATGAACTCGAGGTTCGACTCGAAGTACGCGCGCAGCGCGTCGGTGGCGGTGGTCTGGGCCAGGATGCGAGGCAGCATCAGATCCGTGGCGAGCTTCACCACGTGGGCGACGACTGCCTCGATCAGCTCGTCCTTGCCGCCGAAGTGGTACGAGATCAGCCCGGGAGTGACCTTGGCCAGCTTGGCGATCTTCGCCATCGACGCCTGCTGGTAGCCGAGCGTCGCGAGCGCCTCGATGGCGCAGTCGATGATCTGCGCCCGCCGGGCCTCCTCAATGAACGTTCGACTTTCTGATGCCACGATCAGAAGTTTAAACGCCCATTCAGAAATCGACGAACAGCCCCGAAAGCGAGCGGCCCGCGATCCGGTTGGCGGCCCCCAGGCCTCGGAGCGCCACGGTTTCCTGAAGCCCGACGCGCAGCCTCTCGCCGGCGTCCGATGATGAAGCGGTGAACCTGATCGGCTTCTCGTCCGACTGAGCAGGGTGACGGGAGGATGAGATGACCGATGAGCTGCTGGTGGTGCGCGCCCAGCTGGGCGAGCGGGCGGCGGTGGCCGAGCTGGTGGCCCGCTGGCGCGTGCCGGTGTGGACGTACGTGCGTCGCATGCTGGACGCCGAACGGGCCGACGACGTGACCCAGGAGATCTGGCTGGCGGTGGTCCGTGGCCTGCCCCGGCTGCGAGAGCCCGCCCGCTTCGCCCCCTGGCTGTTCACGATCGCCCGCCGATCGGTGACCGACCGCCTGCGCAGCGAGTACGCCTGGGAGAGGGAGGAGCTCGCGGCGGGCGACACGGCCGCCGATGACCCGGCCGAGGCCACAGTAGACCGCGCCGAGCTGGTGAGCGCCCTGTCGGGCCTGCCGTTGCCGGAGCGGGAGATCCTCGTCCTGTTCTACCTGGAAGACCTGTCGGTGGAGGACTGTGCGCAGATCTGCCGGATTCCTACCGGCACGGTCAAGTCCCGGCTCAACCGCGCCCGTCGGCTGCTGCGTGAGCACCTGGAGGAGAAGGGATACCGGCCATGACCGAGGAAGAGCCGCGCCTGTCGGCCCGCGAGATGATCGAGCGGCTTGAACCGTCGCTGTCGTTGAGCAAGCGCGTCCGGGCGGTGGTGGCGCTGGTGGCCGGGCTGGCCGGCACGGTGTTCGTGGCCGCGCTGTGGTGGAGCGAGCCCGGTCCGCTGCCTGGCCGCACCCACCTGGCGTTCGGGCTGTTCACTGTCTTCTGCCTGGCCTGGGCCGGCTACGGCGGCTGGCTGCTGACGCGCAGGGTGCCGCTGTTCGCCACCGACCGGGTGATCGCCGCCTGGATCGCCGTGACCGCCTCCGTCGCCACCACCGCGACCCTGGGCGCCGTCTCCGTCCAGCGCGGCGCCGGCCTGGGCGTGGCCCTGGCGGTCGGCGGCCTGTTCGTCGCGGGGGCGGGGGGGCGGGGCCGGCCCGCCCCATCCCCCCAGGCCCCGCGGCGGGGCCCCCAGCGCGAACAGGCCGGCGCCGCTTAGGCCACGGCGGGTCGGTAGAGGCGGC